>NZ_FRAE01000066.1 GCF_900142235.1 Tepidibacter formicigenes DSM 15518
TCTCAACTAAAAAACTTTATTCAAATCAAATCATCTAAAGTTAGAAATACTGTTTCTTTAAAAGCTGATGTTTTACTGGCTTGTATTTCTCAGTTAGTTGCGTTTGTTTTAATGTTTAAGACTAACAATATCCACAATCCTCTTGCTATTAAATCTTTAATTGCTTAAGTTTTTTTAAACTCTATATCCTTTTTAAAAAGGTTTTACTGAACCTTTATTTAACTGCGTCTTTTTTTGAATATTACTGTTAATAACTCTTTCTATTTAGTAATTTCAACTCAATTTTTCTGTGGATAACCTTTCACTCTATTTTGCAACTACCTAAATATTATGAAATTAAGACAAGCATTAGAACAAAAAACACATGTTATTTTTAATAAATATTTATTAAAAATAACATGTGTTTTTAAAATTTACTTATAATTCCTTTAAGCACTTATTAATACTATCAATAGTATAATTAACCCTAAAATACAAAACTTATTTTTTACTTAATTTTATTTTTATTTATAATTTTTCTAATAATTGTAGAAATAAAATATCCTATTACTGATAATAATATTATAGTTGAACCTGAAGGAATGTTACACTGGTAAGATATGTACAATCCACTAAGACTAAATATTATTCCAAATAAACTAGACAGTATCATAATATCCTTTAAATTATAGGTAAATAACTTAGCTGTTGCTGGTGGAATAGTTAATAAAGCTAACACTAAAATAATACCTACTACTTTTATAAGTATTACTATACTTAAAGCTATTAAAATATATAAAAAGTATTCAAGTACTAAAATATTTACTCCTAATACTTTAGCGAATTCCTCATCAAATAAATATGCTCTCCAATAATTAAATAAGCTAGTAATAGAAATTATTATTATAATACTTAATATTAGCATCATCTTGATATATAAGGTTGAAACTGTAAGAATATCCCCAAATAAATAAGATGTCATATCAGGTGGATACCCAGGAGTTAGTGATATAAATAATATACCTAATGCCATTCCAACAGACCAAAACATGCCTATTAATGTATCTGAATTCGTATTTGTCTTTCTTTTTATTTTTGATATACTTAATGAAGCTATTATTGAAAATATAAGTCCTCCTATTATAGGCTCAATACCCAATAGATATCCTAGACCTATTCCACCAAAGGAAGTATGTGCTATTCCCCCACTCATACTGACAAGTCTTTTTTCTACAATAATTGTTCCTATCATTCCACAAACTATACTAGCTAAAATAGCAGCCATAAAAGCATTTTTTATAAATGTATAACTAAATAGTGCTTCAATCATTTTTTCTCTCCCTACCTCTCCTTTAGTTCTGTATATGCTGTTTCATTTTTAAAAACTTTTTTATTTAATTTTAGATTATTTCTGTGATTATAATATTGTAATGTTTTATTTATATATATAACACTATCAATATACGAAAATATATCTTGCATATCATGGCTAATAATAAGTATAGTCTTATCTTTATTTAATTTTTTTAGCATTTCATAAATTTCTATCTTAGTTTTTGAATCTATACTAGCAGTAGGCTCATCTAGCATTAAAATTTTAGGGTCATTAATTAAGGCTCTAGCTATAAGTACTTTTTGAAGCTGTCCTCCTGACAACTGCCCAATTTGCCTATTCTTAAACTCTATTATCCCTAGTTTTTTCATAATTTCTTCTGCTCTTTTTTTATCCTGTGAAGAATATCTATGAAATAATTTAAACTTTTTTGGTAGCTTCCCCATAAGAATTACATCCATAACATTAATTGGAAAGTCTCTATCAAAAAATGTGAATTGAGGGACATACCCAACTGTGTTGTCCCTTTTTATAAAAATAGAGCCATTTGTAGGCTTTACTAACCCTAACAATACTTTTAGCAGTGTTGTCTTTCCTCCACCATTTGGTCCTATAATCCCTAAAAATTCTTTATTTTTCACCTTTAAATTAACATTTTTGAGTGCACATACTGAACCATAATAGACACTTAAGTCTTTTACCTCTATATCGTACATCCAAATTCCTCCTATTTTAATACTTCATTAAACTTATTTACTATAGCTTTAAGATTTTCTATATACTCTGATGCCAAAGGCGCTACTTTAACAGTTGCTCCATCTATCTCTTTTGCTATTGCCTCAGCTTGAGTACTATTAAATTCTTCTTGATAAAAAACAAATTTAATATTTTCTTTGTTAGCAAAATCAATAACCTCTCGTAACTTCTTAGCTGTAGCTTCTTTACCTTCTTCTTCTATTGTAATCATATTTAAACCATAATCATCAGCAAAATATCCAAATACTGGATGGTAAATAATGAATGATTGTCTCTCTACAGAACTTAAAGTCTGTTTAATTTCATTGTCAAGTTCATCAAGCTTTCCTAAATATTCTTCTGCGTTTTTTTCATATGTAGATTTGTTTTCTGGGTCTAATGCTATTAACTCATCTTTTATTACTTTTATCATAACCTTAACTCTTTTTGGTGATAACCAAATATGTGGATCTCTTCCACTATGATTATGGCCATGTTCATCATCCTTTATAAAATATCTATGTGGATATATTTCTCCTACTTTATCTGCTAGTGAAACTAACTTTATATCTTTATTTAAATCTTCTAACTTTGGTATTATATTAACTTGCTCAGTAGGTACTCCTATAGAGAAGTATACTTTAGATTCACTAAACTCAGCCATTTGCTTAGGTGTTGGTTGATAATTTGCAGGACTATGTCCTGGTGGTATCATAGTAACAACCTCCACTAAATCTTTACCTACTGCCCTAACAAAAGTTTCTTCAGGCACTATAGAAACTGCTACTTTTATTTTTTCTTTTGTATTTTTTTCTTCAATTGCATTGTCTACACTATTAGAATTACAACCACTCATATTTATTATCATAATTATCATTAGTAGATATACTAAAATCTTTTTTAGTTTCATTTTATACCCTCCTTATCGCAAGTCATTTGCATTTATAATCATTATTTTACCAAATAACTGTAGTATGTCAACGAGTTAATTTTGTCAATAGATTTGTTATTTTTACATTAAATATGTTATTATTAATCTAGAAATTTAATTAATATTTGGAGTTGGTTTTATGAGCATGAAGGAATTGTTAGAAAGCTTAAAGTCTAATGGCTATAAAATAACCGAACAACGAAAATCAATTATACAAGTTCTAACTTCATACAATAATAAATTTATTTCAGTTGAAACATTATTTAATGAGTCAAAAAAAATTTATTCTAAAACTAATATGTCTACAGTATATAGAAATCTAGAAATCTTGGAAAATTTAAACCTTATACATAAGATACTAACTAAAGAAGGTATATCGCTATACCAATTAATATCTACTACTACGCATCATCATCACATTATATGCAAAAGATGTGGAAAAACTGAAGTTATAGACTTTTGTCCTATTAGCAGTTTCGAAAAATTATCAAAAAATAAAAATTTCACTTTAACAGATCATAAGTTTGAATTATATGGATACTGTTTTAATTGTGAAAATTTGAAAGATAGTTAATAAAAAAGTCTTCATTCTAAAGATTTTAAATGTAGACTTTTTTAAAATTTCATAGCGCCAACGAATTCTAACGAATTCCGTTGCTTAAAATTCATAACGAAAATTATATTTATCCACAATTCAAAAGGATTATAATTTCCTATTCATTATAAAAAAGTGTGCAACTTCCTTTATAAGTAATAATTTTAGGAAATTTGCACACTTTAATTTATACTTCTAATTTCTAAGTCCTTTTATGTTATACTTTAAATCTATCTATCTGCTCATTAAGCTTTAAAGAAAGTTCATTAAGTTTTTCTGCACTTTTTGCAACTTCTTCAATTGCCATGGCTTGCTGCTCAACTGATGCTGTAACTTCTTCAGATGCTGCAGCAGTCTCTTCTGATACTGCTGCTATATTTCCTATAGACTCTACTATTAAATCCTTATCTTTAATAATATCATTTACAAATTTGTTAACTTCATCTATTTCATTTGTAATAGTATCTATCGACTTTGATATTTTCACAAATGCATCATTCACATCACGTACAGATTTTGTCTGATCAATTGAAACATTTCTAACTTCATTCATGATACTAACTGTATTTTTGCTTTCTTCTTGAATAGCATCTACTATTTCTCTTATTTCATTAGTTGCACTACTTGATCCTTCTGCAAGCTTTCTTATTTCTTCAGCTACTACTGCAAATCCTCTTCCTGCCTCTCCTGCTCTTGCTGCTTCAATTGATGCATTAAGTGCCAATAGATTTGTCTGCTCTGCTATTGACCTTATTGTATCTAATATATCTTCAATATAGCTAGATTTTTCACTTAATTGCTTTACTGCACTTTCTATTTTATTAATAGATTCATTATTTAAGTCTGTTTTTTCCTTAAGTTCTTCTACAACATTTACTCCTAATGTATTTATCTCCATCACTTCATTTGCATTTTTAAACATTGTATCAGTATTATTTGCTAATTTATTAAACTTATCATCTAAATTAGATGTAAGCTTTGCTCCATTTTCTGCATCTTCTGCTTGTTCATTAGCTCCTCTTGCTATTTCTTCAACTGTTCTAGCAACTTCTTCACTTGATGCACTTGTTTCTTGCGAAGTTGCAGCAAGATTTGTTGCAGAATTTGCTACTTCTTCACTTACATTTTTTGCATCAACCAAAAGTTTTTTAACATTTTCTACCATTATATTGAAGTTGTCTGCCACCAAACCAATTTCATCTCTAGATTTAACATTTAGTTTTACTGTAAAGTCTCCATCTTTAACTCTATTCATACTATCTACTATTAATTTTAAGCCTTTCGTCATTTTATTTGCAAACACTATTCCTACTATTGATGAAATTATAAGTATAACTATACCTATTAACACAGCAGTAGTAAGTATTCCTTGAGTGTTTTCTTTAATTTCATCTACATAAAGCGCTGATAAAACAGTCCATCCAAGATCTGGTATTTTCTTATATGCAGAAAATTTATCCGATAAACTTCCATCTTCTTCTTTCCACTTATAATCTACAATTCCTTGATTAGAACTACTACTTACAACTTCTTTAATTTGAGGTACATTTATTTCTTTCCCTATTAATTCAGAATTTTTATGTGTTATAAAATTTCCATTAGAATCTAAAAGATATGGATATCCTTTTTCTCCTATTTTTATAGAATTTATTTTATTAGATAATGCATCTAATGGTATATCTATACCAACTACTCCAACTAATTTATCTCCATTTTCATAAACTGGTGCTGCACAAGAAACCATCATACTACCAGTTAATGCATCTACATATACATCAGTAAAAATAATGCCATTATTTTCTACAGCCTTTTTATACCAAGGTCTTTCTCTAGGATCATATCCCTCTGGTAAATCTGCATTAGGATATATTCTAAAATTTCCATCTATAGTTCCTATATATATTACAGAAACGTCTGAATAACTTTCTGTATAATCTTTAAATAATTTCATTAATAAAGGTTCATATTCTGGATGATTTATTATTTCTTCAAGATTAACATTTTTTCTAATCATTTCCAAACTACTTTTGTATGCATAAAAATAATTTTCAACTGATTCTTTAATATTGTTGTTTAATGCTTCCATAGAATTCTTAAATTGTTTTTGCAATACATTTCTTGATTTTATATAAGATATTGTCCCTAAAGTTGAAAGTGGTATTACTATTAATGCTAAAATTAATATAATTATTTTTGTTCTAATTGAAACCCTCATAAAATTCCCCCTTTTCTGAATTTTTATATTGTTTTTATTATATTTTATAACATAAATCTTTCGACATCAATCTATAATTTATTTTATATTTTGTTTCAGCAAAAATGCTAAGACTTAAGTCTTAGCATTTTTATATCTTTATATTTTAAATTTGTCTATTTGTTCATTAAGCTTTAAAGAAAGTTCATTAAGAACTTCTGCACTTTTAGCTACTTCTTCAATAGCCATGGCTTGCTGTTGAACTGATGCTGTAACCTCTTCAGATGCTGCAGCAGTCTCTTCTGATACCGCTGATATATTTTCTATAGATTCTACTATTAAATCCTTATCTTTAATTATATCATTTACAAACTTGTTAACATCATCTATTTCATTTGTAATAGTATCTATTGACTTTGATATTTTCACAAATGCATCATTCACATCTCTTACTGATTTAGTTTGCTCAATTGAAACTGTTCTAACTTCATTCATAATTTGAACTGTATTTTTACTTTCTTCTTGAATAGCATCTACTATTTCTTTTATTTCATTAGTTGCACTACTTGATCCTTCTGCAAGCTTTCTTATTTCCTCAGCAACAACAGCAAATCCCTTTCCTGCCTCTCCTGCTCTTGCTGCTTCAATCGATGCATTAAGCGCTAACAGATTTGTCTGCTCAGCTATAGCTCTTATTGTATCTAATATATCTTCAATATAGCTGGATTTTTCACTTAATTGTTTTACTGCACTTTCTATTTTATTAATAGATTCATTATTTAAATCTGTTTTTTCCTTTAGTTCTTCTACAACATTTACTCCTAGTGTATTTATCTCCATCACTTCATTTGCATTTTTAAACATTGTATCAGTATTATTTGCCAATTTATTAAACTTATCATCTAAATTAGATGCAAGCTTTGCTCCATTTTCTGCATCTTCTGCTTGTTCACTTGCTCCTCTTGCTATTTCTTCAACTGTTCTAGCAACTTCTTCAGCTGATGCACTTGTTTCTTCTGAAGTTGCCGCAAGATTTGTTGCAGAATTTGCTACTTCTTCACTAACCTTTTTTGCATCTAATAAAAGTTTTTTTACATTTTCCACCATAACATTGAAATTATCTGATAATACTCCTATCTCATCATTTGATTTTATATTTAATTTTACTGTAAAATCTCCATCTTTAACTTTATTAATATCACTTACTATTGCTTTTATCGGGTTAGTAAGTTTATTTGCAAATATTATACCTATTATCGATGCAATTATAAGTACAACTAAGCCTATTAAAGCAGCATTAACAAGTATAACTTTAGTAACATTTTTTATTTCATCCATATACATTGTAGATACTACATACCACCCCATATCTGGCATTTTTTCATAAACAGAAATTTTTTCAAATATTTTACCATTAGAATCCTTATACTCATACTTTGCAAATCCAGAATCATTATTATTAGTTATACCTTTTAAAACTTCTGATACACTTGTTTTTTGACCTATTTTTTCACTATCTTTATGTCCAATTATTGTTCCGTTTGAATCTAGAATGTATGGATATCCTTTTTGTCCTATTTTTATAGAACTTACTTTTTCTGATATTTCATCTAAAAGTAAATCTATAGCTACTACTCCAACTAATTTATTTTTATCTCCATTTTCATATACTGGTGCTGCACAAGAAATCAATAATTGTCCGGTAATAGAATCTTCATATACATCAGTAAAAATAACACTCTGCTTTTCTACTGCTTTTTTATACCATGGTCTTGATGTTGGATCATAATCACTTCCCATATCCTCATTAGGATATATTCTAAAGTTACCATCTTTAGTTCCTAAATATATATATGTTACTCCTGAATAACTTTCCATATAATCCTTAAATAATTCCATTAAGAAAGGTTCATATTCTGGATGATTTATTATCTGTTCTAAATCAACATTTTTACTAATCATTTCTAAACCATCTTTATATCCATTAAAATAATCTTCAATAGACCCTCCAATATTATTATTTAGCTCCTCAATAGATTTTTTAAACTGATTTTGCAATACATCTTTTGATTTTATATAAGATGCTGTTCCTAATGTTGAAAGAGGTACTATTATTAACGCTAAAATCAATATAATTATTTTGGTTCTAATTGTCATTTTCATAATTTTCCTCCTTTTTTAATCCTTTAGACCTTTATACTCTCTTATATCTTAAACTTATCTACTTGCTCATTAAGTTTTAAAGAAAGTTCATTAAGCTTTTGGGCACTTCTTGCAACTTCTTCAACTGCCATAGCTTGCTGCTGAACAGATGCTGTAACTTCTTCTGCTCCTGTTGCCGTTTCTTCTGATACAGCTGATATATTTTGTATCGAATCTACTATTAAGTCCTTATCTTTAATTAATTCATTTACAAATTTGTTAACTTCTTCTATTTCATTTGCAATACTATCTATTGATGTTAAAATTTTCTTAAATGCATTATTAACATCTTTTACTGATTTTGTCTGATTAATTGTAACATTTTTTACTTCATTCATAATTTGCACTGTATTTTTACTTTCTTCTTGAATAGCATCTACTATCTCCTTTATTTCATTAGTTGCATCACTTGATCCCTCTGCTAACTTTCTTATTTCTTCAGCAACTACTGCAAATCCTCTTCCAGCTTCTCCTGCTCTTGCTGCTTCAATAGATGCATTAAGTGCCAATAAGTTTGTTTGCTCTGCTATAGATCTTATTGTATCTAGTATATCTTCTATATATGCTGATTTTTCACTTAATTGTTTTACTGCATCTTCTATTTTATTAATAGATTCATTGTTCAAGTCTGTGTTTTCTTTCAGCTCTTTAACTACATTAATTCCTAATGTATTTATCTCCATTGCTTCACTTGCGCTTTTAAACATTGTATTAGTGTTATTTGCCAACTTATTGAACTTATCATCTAAATTAGCTGCAAACTTTGCTCCATTTTCTGCATCTTCTGCTTGTTCACTTGCTCCTCTTGCTATTTCTTCAACAGTTTTTGCTATTTCTTCACTTGATGCACTTGTTTCTTCTGATGTTGCTGCAAGATTTGTTGCAGCTCCTGTTACTTCTTCACTTACCTTTTTTGCATCTACTAAAAGATTCTTAACATTTTCCACCATTATATTGAAATTATCTGATAATACTCCAATTTCATCATTTGATTTAATATCTGATTTTACGGTAAAGTCTCCATCTTTTACCTTATTCATATTATCTACTATTATTTTTATAGGGTTAGTAAGTTTATTAGCAATAATTATACCTGATATTGATGCAATTATAAGTATACTCATACCTATTAACACAGCATTAATAAGTATACCTTTAACATCATCTTTAATTTCATCTACATAAAGTGCTGATAAAACAGTCCATCCAAGTTCTGGAATCTTCTTATATACAGAAAATTTTTCAGATATACTTCCATCAGCTTCTTTCCACTTATAATCTACAATTCCTTCTTCTTTACTACTATCTAAAGTTTTCTTTATTTGTGGTACATTTATTTCTTTTCCTATTAATTCAGGATTTTTATGTGTTATAAATTTTCCATTAGAATCTAATATATATGGATATCCTTTTTTCCCTATTTTTATAGAATTCATTCTATCAGATAATTTGTCCAATGGTATTGTTATAGCTATCGATCCAACTAATTTACTTTTATCTCCATTTTCATATACTGGTGCTGCTATAGAAATTGCTGATTTTCCGCTAACAACATCCACATATATATCTGTAAATACAGTAGTTTGCTTTTCTACAGATTTTTTATACCAAGGTCTTACTCTTGGATCATAATCTGATCCTAAGTCTGCTTGAGGATATATTCTAAATCCACCATCTATAGTTCCCATATATATTTGAGATGCATCTGGATAACTTTCCATATAATCCTTAAATATTTCTATTAAGTAAGGTTCATATTCTGGATGAATTAATATTTGCTCAGCATCTATATTTTTACTAATCATCTCTACACCATACTTATATCCATCAAAATAATTTTCAATAGACTTTTCAATATTTTTATTTAATTCCTCAATAGAATATCTAAATTGATGGTGAAGTACTTTTTTTGACTTTTCATAAGATGTAATACCCAAAACCGAAAGTGGTATGACTATTAATAACAATATTATACTGATTAATTTTGTCTTAATTGTAAATTTCATAATATGCCTCCTTATTTATAATTGCGCCATCGACACCATTCGACAAATTAACTTATTATATTTATCGGTATCTTTATTATAAAAATTACCCCTTTTTTTCATTTTGAACAAAAATATTTATACTATATAATTCTAAAATACAATTTTCAATTATAAACAAAACCTCCGATACAAATATCGGAGGTTTTATTACACCTTTTTATATAAACTAATATAAAATTTTTAATTAGTATTATAATTTTTTAACCTTTCTAGTGAATTTATCATTTTTTCTATAGCTTTAGATTGCTGCTGAGTATGAGATACTATACTCTGAATATATTCATCAGAACTTTCTGTTAAAGCTAAAATATCCATCATTTTTATATTCATCTCATTTGTAAATTCAAAAGCAGATTCTATATTTTCATTTATCTTAGTAGTTTCTTTATCTAATTCTTCACTTTGATTACAAATATTTTCAAAAAAATCTCTTGTTATAGATATAAGCTCCATTCCCTTTTTCATCTCTTCTATTTGTTTTGTTGATGAATCAAGTACATTTAAAATATTATCTTGAATATTTTTAACTATATTAGCAGTATAATTAGCAGATTCACTACTTTTTTCAGCTAAAACTCTTATTTCATCAGCAACTACAGCAAATCCTTTTCCATATTCCCCTGCACGTGCTGCTTCAATAGATGCATTAATTGCTAATAAATTTGTTTTCTTAGAAATTTGATTAATATCTTCTTTTTCATTTATTAAATCTTGAATTTCATCAAATTTATCATTTTCACTTTGCTGATTATTAACTTTTTTAAAAATTTTCTGTATATATTGAATTAATTTATTTATTATCATAACTATTCCCCAATTTTATCATTTGTTATTACCACAAAAACCTTCCTTTACATAATAAAGGAAGGTAATTATTAAAATTAACTACTTTTTTTAAAGCTACAACTTGTAGAACTGCATCTGCTACAAGCTCCTTGTTGTACCTCTTTTTTTACACTTTTTTTAAGTGCATATAATCCATATCCTATTACTATTCCCGCTATTATAATAGTCACTATATTACCCATAATATCATCTCCTTAAAATCCAAGTAATCTCCCTACTTGGAACACAAGCATTGCAACAATCCATGCAATCCCAAATTGATATACAACCGAAAACATTGTCCATTTCCATGAATTTGTTTCTCTTTTAATAGCACCTATTACCCCAACGCAAGGAGTATAAAGAAGTACAAACACCATGAATGCATAAGCTGTAAGTTGTGTAAATGTTCCTGATAAAGTTTGAGCAAATGCTCCTGATGCTGCTTCTTCTCCTAATCCATATATAATAGACATATTACTTACAACAACTTCTTTAGCAAGTATCCCTGTAATTAATGAAAGTGCTGCCTGCCAATTCCCAAATCCAAGTGGTACAAATATAGGTGCAAATACTCTACCAATTCCTGCCCCTATACTTTCAGTTAAATCAACTGGTCCTGAAAAATTAAATCCTAATATAAACCAAAGAACCATACTCGCTCCAAATATAAGCGTACCTGCTTTAAATAAAAATCCTTTTACTTTTTCCCATACATTTAATATAGTTCCTTTTAACGTAGGTATTCTATAAGGTGGAAGCTCCATTACAAAAGGTGTTGAATCCGATTTAAATAATGTCTTTTTAAATATAAGTCCAACAATTATTGCAACAATTATTCCTAATATATAAAGTGAAAATACAACAAATTTCTCATTGCCTGGGAAAAATGCTGCTGCAAATAATGTATATACCGGAAGTCTTGCAGAACAAGACATAAATGGATTTATAAGTATAGCAGCAAGTCTGTCCTTTTCATTTTCAAGTGTTCTTGTTCCCATTATTGCTGGCACATTACAACCAAATCCAAGTATCATAGGTATAAATGCCTTACCACTTAATCCTATTTTTCTCATTAATTTATCCATTATAAATGCAACTCTTGCCATATAACCACTATCTTCAAGTAAAGATATAGCTAAAAATAAGCATGCTATATTAGGTAAAAATACTAGTACTCCACCAACTCCACCAATAATTCCGTCTACTATTAAAGATTGTAACCACTTTGATGCTCCAATTGAAGTTAGAGCCGCTGCTGCCCAGCCTGATAAAGTTTCAGCAAAAAACACATCTATCATATCTAAAAATACATTTCCAACTAAATCAAATGTAAAATAAAATACTCCAAGCATTATAAATCCAAATATAGGAAGTCCTAACCATTTATTAGTTAATATTTTATCTACTTTATCTGAAGTAGTTAATCCTTTATTTTTAGACTTTTTAATTGTTTTTGAAATTATAGAAGTTATATGATTATATCTTCTATCTGCTATTATAGATTCTAAATCATCTTCTAATGAAATTTCATTAGCTACTGCTATTTCCTCATTATCTTTAAAATCTAACTTCACCAATTTTAAAGCTTCTTCATCTTCTTCAATAACTTTTAAAGCGAGCCATCTTAAATCATATTTTGAGAACTTAAAATTCGACTTTAACTCATTTATTGTTTCTTCAATTTTAGATTCTATATTTTTTCCATAATCAATAGGATTTACATTACAAGATATGTCTCCTTTACTTATACCAACTACAGCATCTAATAATTCATTTATTCCCTTCTTTTTACTTGCGATTATAGGAACAACAGGAACTCCTAGTAGTTTAGATAACTTTTCTATATCTATTTTATATCCCCTACTTTGAGCAACATCTATCATATTAAGTGCTATAACAACAGGTTTTCCAAGTTCCATTAGTTGTACAGATAAATATAAATTCCTTTCAATATTAGAAGCATCTACAATATTTACTACTACATCTGGTGATTCTTCAACTATGTAATTTCTTGCTATTTTTTCTTCTATTGAATATGGTGATAAACTATATGTACCCGGTAAATCTACTGCAATTATTTCTCTATTTTTATGTTTTAATTTTCCTTCTTTTTTTTCAACTGTAACCCCAGCCCAATTTCCTACATGATGTCTAGCTCCTGTTAAAGCATTAAAAAGAGTGGTTTTACCACTATTGGGGTTACCAGCTAGAGCAATTGTAATATTTTTACTCAATTGTATTCCTCCTTAATATTAGTAATCATTTTCATTTATAATTTAAAAAAATAATCATTATCATTATTTTTTTAAAAATTAATCTACTAATATATTTTCTGCATCTTCTTTTCTTAAAGTTAAATTATACCCTTTAACCTTAACTTCTATTGGATCTCCTAAAGGCGCTACTTTTTCCACATATATATCAGTCCCTTTAATAATCCCCATATCCATAAGACGTCTTTTTAAAGATCCTTTCCCTTTTACTATAGAAACTACTCCACTTTCCCCTGGTTTTAAATTTCTTAATGTTTTTACCATATATATACCTCCCCAAATTTAATTTACTATTATTTGCTGAGCAACTACTCCTCCTAAAACTAATCTCGAACCTCTAACATTAATAATAAATGATCCATTTGTATCATTTGATATAACATTAATTTTCACTCCAGGTGTTAAGCCCATATCCTGAAGTTTCTTTTTCATCTTTGGCCCCCAGTTTATACTTTTTAATACAACTTCCTTACCTGTATTAACCATTGCTAATGTCATATGTATTCCTCCCATTTATTTAAATAGCTTTTATGTATATTAATTATCATTTGTACAAAACAATCTATTGATTATGATTGTCGATCTCTATGCAGATTATATATCTATTGATATTAATTGTCAATATTTTTTCTATTTCTTACCATATATTTATTGCATAATTTTTCCTTTAAAGATTAAATTACGATACAAATTCTTTAATTGTATTCTTATATGAAGTTTTGCTACTGTTATGGCATACAATTATTGGTATATTCTTCTTTTTAGCTTCTTTAGAAATAGTACTTGCTACTTTATGTGAAATTGTATCAGTAAATATCAATATACCATCACTTTTCCCAATTGATTTTCTAATATCATTTCTACCATAAGTATAAACTTTTGCCTTTAATCCAACTTTTTTAGCTTCATCTATATAAATTCTCTCCATTCTATCATGTCCACCGTATATTACTATACTCATTCACATTCACCCCCCTTATTATTTGGTAACGATAATTATTATCATTTAATATTTTAAATCAATATTTTAACAATGTCAATAACTTTTTCCAGAACAAAATATCACTTCGTGATACTCTCAGATGAGTAGCAGAGCTACTCATCTGTATTTTTTGAAACTAATTCACCATTACATTTTGGACATATAAGTATAGGCATTTTTACTTCAAAATTCTCAATATCACAACCAGAAGCAAAAAAGTCATCTTCAATAAATTCATCAATAATAAACCTAGGTACATCTTCTTCAAATCCACACTCCAAACATTGATATCTGTAAGTCTTCTCGTCTGTTTCTATCCCAAAGGGATACGCTTCCTCGTCCTCTCCCATATCTAGGAAGTTCTCTTTCTCTAAATCTTTCATTATCGGGTATCT
>NZ_FRAE01000034.1 GCF_900142235.1 Tepidibacter formicigenes DSM 15518
AAAGTTTAATTGTTTAGCTTGAACTGGCATAAGTTTTTCCTCCTTTTTTCATTTTGAGTTATACACATCTAGTTAATGTATATATACCCAAAATGGGGGAAACTTAGCCATTTCTATAAATTTAAATGTAGTATTTATGCGAGTTGTAGAGTTCTGCAACGAGCTAAAAGAAACAGTTTAAAAGGGGGGAGAACTTTAATGACTTTAAAGCTTGCTTTAGGAACATTTGCAGGAGCATTTATATTTCCTTTTATGATAAGGCTTGTATGGGGAAAATTAGTTGATGATTTTGGACCTATAGGTGGATGGATGGCAGCTGGATTTATAGTTGGACTTTGTTGGAGTTTAAATCATGGAGTTGGAGCAATACATCAAATGGAAGGTGGAGCATGGATTGATATGGCATGGGCGGCAGGTATAGGATTATGGGTAGCAACTATTGTTGTTGATAAAGCTGATATAGGAAAATCAATTCCTACAATATTATATTCTATAGTTGGTGGAACTCTTGGAGGATTTTTATTATCTACATTCTTATAAAATTCAATAGGAATAATAATTTTTTAAAATATAAATTTTAAGTAGGGGGAGTGTATTCATGGAAAAAAAATACATAATGTCTTTGGATCAAGGAACTACAAGTTCAAGAGCTATATTATTTGATAAGAAAGGAAAAATAGTTGGAGTTGCTCAAAAAGAGTTTACTCAAATATATCCAAAAGCTGGATGGGTAGAGCATGATGCCATGGAAATATGGGGAACACAAAGTGGAGTTGCAAGAGAAGTTTTAGAAAAAACAGGAATAAGACCGGAAGAGGTTGCAGCTATTGGTATAACAAATCAAAGGGAAACAACAGTTGTTTGGGATAAAAATACTGGAAAACCAGTATATAATGCTATTGTTTGGCAATGCAGAAGAACTGCTTCTATATGTGATGAACTAAAAGCTAAAGGACTTGAAAAATCTATAAGAGAAAAAACAGGTCTTGTAGTTGATGCTTATTTCTCTGGTACAAAAATAAAATGGATACTAGACAATGTAGAGGGGGCTAGAGAAAAGGCTGAAAAAGGAGAATTATTATTTGGTAATATAGATACTTGGCTAATATGGAATTTAACTAGAGGAAAAGTTCATGTAACTGATTATTCTAATGCATCAAGAACTATGATTTATAATATAAAAGAGTTAAAATGGGATGACGAAATACTTAATGAATTAAACATACCAAAATCTATGCTTCCAGAAGTTAAACCATCAAGCTGTGTATATGGAGTTACAGATGAGCATACATTTGGAGGAGCACAAATACCTATAGCAGGAGTTGCAGGAGATCAACAGGCAGCACTCTTTGGGCAGGCTTGTTTTGAAGAAGGTATGGCTAAAAATACTTATGGAACTGGATGCTTTATGCTTATGAATACAGGAGAAAAACCAGTTGAATCAAAAAATGGTCTTTTAACTACTATAGCTTGGGGAATAGATGGTAAGGTTAAATATGCACTTGAAGGAAGTATATTTATAGGAGGAGCATCTGTTCAATGGCTTAGAGATGAACTAAAACTTATATACAATGCAAGTGAATCAGAATTTTATGCAAATTCAGTAGAGGATACTAATGGAGTATATGTAGTTCCAGCATTTACTGGACTAGGAGCTCCTTATTGGGATATGTATGCAAGAGGTGCTATTGTCGGACTTACACGTGGAGCAAAGAGAGAACATTTAGTTAGAGCAACACTTGAATCTATAGCATATCAAACTAAGGACGTTTTAAATGCTATGCAAGATGATTCAGGAATTGAGCTTAAAGGACTTAAGGTAGATGGTGGAGCTTGTGCTAATAACTTTTTAATGCAGTTTCAAGGAGATATACTAAATGTTCCTGTTAATAGACCAGAAGTTATAGAAACTACAGCACTGGGTGCTGCATATCTTGCAGGTCTTGCTGTAGGATTCTGGAAAGATAAAGAAGAAATTAAACAAAAATGGGCAATTGACAGAGAATTTTATCCAAATATGGATGACAATAGAAGAAAAGTATTGTATAATGGATGGAAGAAGGCAGTTAAGAGAGCCTTAGAATGGGAAAAAGAAGATTCAGAAGAATTAGCTGGAGTAGAAGTTTAAAAAATATATAGTAAATAAATTAAAATTTATGGCATGGAGATGGGAGAGCCTAATTATAGGCTCTCTTTTTGCTTTTTTTGATTACTTGATAAGGAGGAATATATATGTTTGATGTAGCCATAATAGGGGCTGGAGTTGTAGGTGCTAGCATTGCTAGAGAACTTTCTAAGTATAAATTAAATTCAGTGGTATTAGAAAAAGGCGTTGAAGTTTGTCAAGGAACTACAAAAGCAAACAGTGCAATAGTCCATGGTGGATATGATGCTCTAGAGGGAACTTTAAAAGCTAAGCTAAATGTACAAGGTAATAAAATGTACGAAAAGCTTTGTAATGAATTAGATGTTCATTTTAAAAAAATAGGATCATTAGTTCTTGCTTTTAATTATGAAGAAGTAAAAACACTTGAGGAGCTTTATGAAAGAGGAATTACTAATGGTGTTGATGGACTTAAGATATTAAATAAAGAAGAAGTAAAAGAGATAGAACCTAATGTAAGTGATGAAGTAGTATCTGCTCTTTATTGCTCAAGTGCAGGAATTGTATGTCCATTTAATTTAACTGTTGCTCTTATGGAAAACGCTATTATAAATGGTGTACAACTTGAAACACAGTCTGAAGTTTTAGATATAAATAAGGAAGAAGATTATTTTAATATAGAAACTAAAAAAGGAAACATAAAAGCTAAGTATGTTATAAATGCGGCTGGAGTATATGCGGATAAAATTAATAATATGATTGGTGGAGATGAATACTATATAATTCCTAGAAAAGGAGAATATAGAGTATTAGATAGATCAGAAGGCAGTATAGTGAAACACGTTTTATTTCAATGTCCAACTAAAAAAGGAAAAGGGGTACTTGTAACTCCTACTGTTCATGGTAACGTTCTTCTAGGACCAACAGCTAATGAGGTTGAAGATAGAGAAGATATTTCTATCACATATGATGGATTGGAGTTTGTAACAAAATTTGCTAAAAAAACTATGCCAGATATAAATACTTATAAAACTATAACTTCATTTGCTGGAGTAAGAGCTACTCCAAATACTAAGGAGTTTATGATATTTGCATCAAATAAAGCTAAAGGATTTATAAATGTAGGAGGTATAGAATCACCAGGACTTACAGCTGCTCCTGCAATAGCAAAATATGTAATTGGTATACTAAAAGAAGAAGGATTAAAACTAGATGAAAAAGAAGATTTCAATCCTTACAGAAAAAAAGATAAACCTTTTGTTCATATGACTAAAGAAGAAAGAAAAGAGGCTATAGCTAAAGATAGTAGACACTCAAAGATAATATGTAGATGTGAAACTACAACAGAAGCTGAAATTATAGATGCAATTCACAGACCTGCTGGAGCTAGAACTGTAGACGGTGTAAAAAGAAGAGTAAGACCTGGAATGGGAAGATGTCAAGGTGGTTTTTGTGGACCTAGAGTAGTTGAAATACTTGCAAGAGAACTTAATATAGATATGCAGGAAGTTTTAAAAGACTATGAAAACTCTAAAATGATATTAGGTAAAGTAAAAGAATCAAGGGGTGAGAAGGTTGAAATATGATGTAGTAGTAGTTGGAGGAGGCCCAGCAGGACTTGGTGCTGCTGTTGAAGCTAAAAAAACGGGTGCAGAAAAAGTTTTAATAATAGAAAGGGATAGAGAACTTGGTGGAATACTTAATCAATGTATTCACAATGGGTTTGGACTTCATGAGTTTAAAGAAGAACTTACAGGACCTGAATATGCAACTAGATTTATTGAGATGGCAAAAGAAGCTAACATAGAATATATATTAAATACTATGGTTTTAAATATAGATGAAGATAAAAATATAGTAGCTTTAGGAGAAAATGGATTAATTGATATTGAAGCTAAAGCAGTAGTTCTTGCCATGGGATGCAGAGAAAGAACAAGAGGAGCTATAGATCTTCCAGGATACAGACCTTCAGGAGTATATACAGCAGGAGCGGCTCAAAGATTCATGAACATGGAAGGATATATGGTAGGTAAAAAGGTAGTTATATATGGTTCAGGTGATATAGGACTTATAATGGCAAGAAGAATGACTTTAGAAGGAGCTAAAGTTCAAGCTGTAGTTGAAGTAAATTCACACTCTAGTGGACTTACTAGAAATATAGTACAGTGCTTAGATGATTTTAATATTCCTTTACTTCTTCAACATGGAATAACTTATGTTCATGGTAAGGACAGAGTAGAAGGAGTTACTATTTCAAAGCTTGATGAAAATAGACGTCCAGTAGAAGGTACTTCTAAATTTGTAGAATGTGATACACTTTTATTATCTGTAGGATTAATTCCTGAAAATGAACTTTCAGAAGATACAGGAGTAAATTTAGACAATAGAACTAAAGGACCTATAGTAAATAACAAGATGGAAACAAATATAGAGGGAATATTTGCATGTGGTAATGTTGTGCATGTTCATGATTTAGTTGACTTTGTAACTAGAGAAAGTAGAATTGCTGGTAAAAATGCAGCTTTATATGTAATGAATAAAACTAAGAATGATAAACTTATAGAAACTAAAGCAGGAAATGGTGTAAGCTATATTGTTCCACAGCATATTGATTTAGGATCTGATGAAGAAATAAATTTATTTATGAGAGTTAGAAATATATATAGTAATAAAAAGTTAGTTGTAAGATGTGGAGAAGATGTGATTTTAGAAAAGAAACGACTTCATATGATACCTTCTGAAATGGAAAGCTTAAAAATAAAATCAGATATAATTAAAAACTTAAAGGGCAATATTGAGATTTGCGTGGAGGGGGTGTAGTATATGGAAAAAAATATTACTTGTATAGTATGTCCTATGGGATGTAGAATGAAGGTTACAAAAGATGAAGAAGGAAATTATACTGTAGAAGGTAACACTTGTAAAAGAGGAGAAAAATATGGAGTAGAAGAAATGACATGTCCTAAAAGAGTAGTTACAACTACAGTTAAAATAAGAGATGGTGCTTTAAACTTAATACCTGTAAAAACTAATGATTCCATACCAAAAGAGCTTATATTTGATTTAATGGAGCTTTTAGATGAAATTGAAGTTAGTGCACCTGTAAATGTTGGAGATATAATAGTTGAAAATGTATTAAATACAGGGGTTAATATAGTTGCAAGTAGAAATATGGATAAAGTATCTTAAAAATAAGGAAGGTTTTAAGCCTTCCTTTTAGATTTTTTTGTAAAAAATTATGTAAAATTTAAAATAAATTTATGCAAATATAAATGGTATAATAACATTATTAAAATTAAACACAGATAATGATATTATTTTAACAAAAAATTAGTTAAATTTACATCGTTGACTGAATTTTTTGAACAAGAAAGGAATATATTTATGAAGGTATACACATTGTTTGGACCTAGTGGAACGGGTAAAAGTTATAGAGCTTTAAAAGTAGCTTATGAAAATGACATAGATTATATAATTGACGATGGAATACTAATATACAAAAATAAAATAATTGCTGGAATTTCAGCTAAAAATGCATCTACAAAAATGAAAGCTGTAAAACTAGCTATATTTGAAGACTTAGAACATAGAAATAGTATAAAAAATGCTATAAAAGAAAAAAAAATAGATAAAATACTTATTATAGGAACGTCTAAAAAAATGACAAACATAATAATTAAAAGATTAGACCTTGGTAATATATATAAAGAAATAAGTATATATGATATAGCTACAAAGGAAGAAATAGAAGAAGCTAAAAAGAACAGGCTAGAAAAAGGTATACATATTGTTCCTCTTCCAACATTTGAAGTAAAGAGACATTTTTCGGGTTTGTTAACTAATCCTATAAAGCTTTTATTTAAAAACAAGGATAGTGAAATAAAAGAAGTAGAAAAAACTCTTATTAGACCTACATTTAGCTATATGGGAAAATACTTTATATCAGAAAAAGCTATAAAACAGATTATAACCTATGAAATATCTAAATTTGATGATATATGTGAACTAATTTCTGTGTATATAAAACATAGCAAATCTGGAATAGAGGTAGATATAGAAATTGAGACTAAAACATTCGAAATATTTAGACAATGCATAAAAATACAAGAAACATTATTAAAGATACTAGATAAAATGACATTGTTAAATATTATTAGAATAAATATACATGTAATTAGATTCTGTGAAAAAATAAATAAATTTTAATATGTTTACAAATTAAAATTTGCTATGTTATAATTCAATTAGGGAGTGGGAAAACATTTTCCTGTGGTTTCGACAAGTTTTTTTAACAAATCAAAAAAAGTAATAATTAAAAAATATTATTTAAGAGGGGGTTTCCTGTAATGGCAAAACAAACTTTAAATCCTAAAGAATATATAGAAAAAGTTCTTGAAAATGTTAAAAAAAGAAATGGTAATGAACCTGAATTTATACAAGCAGTTGAAGAAGTATTAAATACTTTAGCTCCAGTTTTAGAAAGACATCCAGAATATATAAAGGCAAATCTTTTAGAGAGAATAACTGAGCCTGAAAGACAAATAATGTTTAAAGTACCATGGGTTGATGATGAAGGAAATATACAAGTTAACCGTGGAATGAGAGTTCAATTCAATGGAGCAATTGGACCTTACAAGGGAGGACTTAGATTTCATCCATCAGTTTATATTGGTATAATTAAATTCTTAGGTTTTGAGCAAATATTTAAAAATTCATTAACTGGGCTTCCAATAGGTGGCGGTAAAGGTGGATCAGATTTTGATGCTAGAGGAAAATCTGATGAAGAAATAATGAGATTTTGCCAAAGCTTTATGACAGAGCTTTATAGACATATTGGACCAGATATTGATGTTCCAGCAGGAGATATTGGTGTTGGAGGAAGAGAAATAGGATACCTATATGGTCATTACAGAAGAATTAGAGGAGCGTTTGAAAATGGAGTTCTTACAGGAAAAGGACTACCTTATGGAGGTAGCTTAATTAGACCTGAAGCTACAGGTTTTGGAGTAACTTACTTCTGTAACGAAATGTTAAAGCATGAAGGAGAAACTTTTGAAGGAAAAACTGTTGCTGTTTCAGGATTTGGTAATGTTGCTTGGGGAGCATGCCAAAAAGTTAGAGATCTAGGTGGAAAGGTTGTTACACTTTCTGGACCAGATGGATATATATACGATCCAGATGGAATCGTGACTGATGAAAAAATAGATTATTTAGTTGAAATGTTAAAAGAAAATAAAGGTGCAAGAGTTAAAGATTATGCAGATAAATTTGGAGTAGAGTTCTTTGAAGGACAAAAACCATGGGGACAAAAAGTTGACATAATAATGCCATGTGCTATTCAAAATGATATTACATTAGAACATGCTAAGCAAATAGTTGCAAATGGAATAAAATTTGTTTGTGAAGGTGCTAATATGCCATGTACTAATGAAGCTGTTGAGTATTTCTTAGAAAATGGAGTGCTTGTTGGACCTGCTAAGGCTGCAAATGCTGGTGGAGTTGCAGTTTCTGCTCTTGAGATGTCTCAAAATAGTATGAGACTTGCTTGGACTAGAGAAGAAGTTGATGCTAAGCTTCATGATATAATGGTAAACATTCATAACAATGCTATGAATGCTGCTAAGGAATATGGATTTGGTTATAACTTAGTTGCAGGAGCTAATATAGCTGGATTCTTAAAAGTAGCAGAAGCTATGATGGCACAAGGAAATTATTAAGAAATAAATTAATTTTATATAAAGGGAATCCTCTGCTTAGGATTCTCTTTTTTCTACTTTAAAAATAAATTAAAATATTATAAAAATTTGTTTTATTTTTAAAAATATATTATATAATAAACGTGAAAGACAAATTTCTGAAGGAGGAAATAGTATGAAAGTTACTTTTTTAAAGGTTGAAGATGTAAATAGATTTGTAGAGTTTGTTTCTAGATTAAAAGGAAAAGTTTACTTAAAGTCAGGAGAATATGCTGTAAATGCAAAATCTATAATAGGAGCAATGTATATAGTTAATGAAAATCCAAATGATATCGTTGTAGAAGTTGAAGATCCTACAGAGGCTAAACAAGTTTTAACATTTTTGATGCAGGGATCTCATTTAAAGGAAGAATAAATTTAGAAAATTAGCGGCTTAGGGTAAACTAAGTCGCTTTTTAAAAACTATAAAGATACAGGGGAAATAGGATTTAAAAAAGAAGAACTTAAATATATTGTAGATTTAGCAAAAGATAATAATATCCCTACCATGGCTCATGTTAATTCACCATATGGAGTAAATATGGCAGTTGAATGTGGAATTGACACTATAGAGCATGGATACTTTATAACTGAAAGAGAATTATATAAAATGGGTGAGAAAGAAACTATATGGATACCAACTTTATCACCACTTGGGAACTTAGTAATTAATAAAGATAAGAGATTTGAAAAAGATATTGATATAATAAAAAGAGTCTATGAAGAACATTTAAAAACTGTAAATTTGGCATATGAAATGGGTATAAAAATGGCTGTAGGAAGTGATAGCGGATGCCATGGAGTGCTTCATGTAGATGGAACATTTGATGAAATAAATCATTTTGTAAAGGCTGGAATAAAAAAAGAAGAAGTTATTAAAATGAGTATAAAAAATGGAATGAAAGCATGTAATTTAAGTGAAGGTGAAAAGAAATATTTAACAAAATGCTTAAAATAAAAATGTTAAAGCGATTAATTTATAAAAATATATAGTTTTTTAGTCAAAAAGACCGTGATATAGTCTATTTATAAATGTACTACATACGATCTTTATTATTTACTAGTGATTTAATTACCTATACTAACAATATTTTTATTTTCTTTTAAAGCAATATTACACATATTTATCATATTATTTGCAAATTTTATAAATTCTTTTTTATCTATGTTTTCTCTTATAAAATCTTTTTCTAAAAAATCAAGAACATCTTCTTGAAGTAACTGTTTAGATGCTAATAAAAATTTTTTTATTTCATCTTGGGAAAATATTGTATCTTCATAAGGATTTATTTGTGTAAAGATATCTACAGAAGAACCAAAGATATCTTTTTTCTTGAAAATAAAATCATCAATACGTTCGTCTAAAGTAACAAAATCATACATATTTATTGCTTCATTTATATCATTTGAAATAACAAAACCTATGCTACTCATAAAAACTATCCTCCTAATTACCTTATTGGATATTATGTTAGACTTCTAATATTATATTTTAGATATATAATATACTTACATTTTTTTATGCTTTTTAGAATATTCATCTAGAAAACTTTTAAAATCAGATTCTGGTTTGCAGTCCACTACAATAATCATATCATCCATATGTTCAGTATAAAAAAATACATGAGTAACAATATTTTTCTCTACAATAAGAGCAGTAAATGAAAAATGATCGAGTTTAATAAATTTTTCTATTTCATCTATATTTTTTACAATATAAAACGTATCATTTGAAAAATCAAGATTCATAGTTGTTTCATTTTTAAGTCTATTAATTTCTTTATTAGATATAATAAATCTTTCAAAAAAATTCTGTTTTATTTTTAAAATAAATGACTCAACATCATAATCATGGTAGTCATCTACAAAAAAATCAAGATATTCTGTAATTCCAAAAACTAATTTTTTATCCTTTGAAAAATCTTTTAATAACTTTGTAAAATCTTCTAACGTAAAAGAATCATTTATTATAATATCAAATTTATTATGAAGCATTATAATCTCTCCTTTGATTAAACAAATTTACTTTTATACAATAGTAGAACTATTTATGTCTTTTATAAAATCATCTATAAATTTTCCAGAAGGAGAAAAACAAGCATTATAACTAAATAATTTTTTATTTCTTTTTTTTACAGCAACACAAACAAGAACTTCGTAGTGATTATGAGATTCTGTACCTAATAGATAATAAATAGAAATTTGTGCAAATTCAAATTCTAATTTTAATGAATGTGGATTTATATCTTTTAGAGTTATATCTATTTCTTTTAAAAATTCTTCAAAATCATCAATAGATTCTTTTTTCCAATTTTCGATATATTTCCAAAAATATTTTGTTGTACGTAATTTAATGTTATATTTGTCTAACCAAGTTTCTAAGTTTTTTTCTAACATAATTTTTCTCCAAATTTATAATTTTAATTCTACGTTTAAATCAACTATAATAGAACTTGAAATTAAATCTCCAGATAAAGTATAACATGATTTATATTCTAATATTATATCTAAATTTTTAGAATAAGCTAAAGTGATATCTAGTCTATATTTTTGTTCATTAATTATAGTATAATCTTTAACTAAAGAAATAATGGATAATTTTAATTCATTTTTTAATTCTTTAAGATTTATATTATTAAAAATTTTTTTGTATTCATCTGGATTGTTATTTTTATAATCATTTATTTTTTGAAAAAAAGTATTTATGGATTTTTGTTTTAAGTCTAACTTTAATACAATATTTTCTAATGCATTAAAATCAAATAATTGTTTCATAAAACCACCTATATTTTTATTAAGGTAATCTTTTTATACCTTGAATTTTACAATTATCTAGTAATCTATATCTTCTAATAATTCATCTATTGATATATCTAATTTTTTTCCAGCAAAATATGCATTAATAACTGTATCTAATATAGATATATATCCATATAAATTTTTCACAGGATAATTGCTCATTTTATATAAATCATTTTTATTTAAATGATTTATAAATGATTTTAATATATATCCGTAAGTATAATTAATCATTTTTGAAATTTTTCTATCTATGTTTTTATGATTATATCTTTTAAAATTTTCTTCAGTTATTTTTATTATAGCTTTACAGTATTCAATAAAACTATTTTCGTTAAAAATATTTTTTTCATGTAAATAATAAATAAAACTATCGTTTTTTCCTTTATAATTATTAAAAAGTATTTGAACATGATTATTCATTTTATCAAGCTCCTTGATATAATTAAGTTAAAACATTTATATAAAAAATTTATAATGTTATATAAAAAGCTGTCTCCTTTAAATTAGTTGACAGCTATGAAATATTATAAGTTTATTTTATTTTTATAGTTCTACCTTCTTTTTACAAAGCAAACTCCCTCTTTTATTTTTAATGTTTTTTTTAGTGCTTTTTTACCTTTTTTAGTTCAGAAAGTTTAAGAGTGTATTTTCCACTTTAGTTTCTAAATTATATACTGCTTCTGCTACAGATACTTCATCAATACTTTGTGCAAACACACTAGCAGTTGGAACGAAAAACATTACAAGTGTTAATAAAGTTGCTATAAATTGTTTTAATTTGTTAAACATATTTTAACCCCTTTCTACATTTTTGTAAATAAATATTATTTTTAAATAACCATGGCTATTCTTGAAAATACTGAAAAATAGTACAAAAAGAAGGGAATAAAAAAGCCATTTAAGACCCATTAGGTTTTAAATGGCAATAATTAACTTTGAAATTATTTTTATCGATACTATTTGACAAAGAGCTAAAATTAATCTTGTAACTATCTTTTCAACCCTCATTAAAGAAAAACATTTATTTATAATCAATACTATTTTTTACTTTCATGTATTCATCATAAGCTTCTTTAATTTTGTTTTTACATATATTTTCCCAAATAGCTAATAATTTTTTTCTTTGCTCTTTATCATAATTAGTAGGTTCCATCTCCCCACCAAATCCTATATCAGTTTTTACCTCACTTAATTCTCCCACATAAGAAATTTGATGTGAAACATTTGTATAACTTATAAATTCACATTCGTTTTCAAAACAATGATATCCAGGTTTTCCTATTCTTTTTTCACAAAAACTAGGAATATGATTGTTTTTATATTTTTTATAATCGTAAGCACAATAAACTTCTAACATTACATGAGAATAATAACACATTCCTTACACCTCTTTTAGTAATCGTGTTTTGTTAGTATTTCAACAACTTCAATGCTACCATCTTTAAGTTTTTTATAAATAAGTCTCCTTTGTCCTCGACCACTACCTAAACCTTTTATATCCACAGATCTGTATCCACTCCATTTACCTTTCAACGCATGATCATTTAACCCTCGTAAATCTCCAGATATTAAAAGTTAAAGAGACTATGTATAAATAAAGTTACTTTGCAGTACAGAACAACGATGCTGGTACTGAGCCTAATAGAAAAGTAAAGACCATGATGTAGAGTTATTTAAAATTTACTGCACATGGTTTTTTTAATTCTTATCAAAATTAACAAATTCAATTTATCTAAAATGATTTGTAATAGTCAATAAGAAATTCATCAGAAAACTCTCCAGAATTATTGTACTCTACTTCATAAATGTATAAAGGGTCTTCAGTGATAGGATTTATTAGCTTAAATACTAATCTAAATGATGGTTTTGCTTTACAATCTTTATTTAAAATTATTTCTGTACGCTTATATTCTATATCTAAATCTTTAAATAGCATATCTTCAGGCAAATCATCAATACACTCTATTAAAAAAGTATCTTTATAATTTTCTAATAAATTTTTAATGTAATTTATAGTATTTTGTTTTAACTCATTGAAATTGATTTCCTCATTAAATAAATTTTCAATTTTAGTTAAGTCCATATAGTTATTCTCCTATTAATTCTGTATTAAATCAAATATTAATTTACCTCTATCATCTAATCTACCATATATTCTTAAATGATTACCGGCTTTTGCAACTTTAAGTTTATATGTGTATGTGAATCCTTTTTTATATAGAATTTCATCACTACTTAACTCAATTATACCATCTGTACCATATCGTCTAGGTGCTAAGCCTTTATCTAAAGCTTTTTGAAATTTTTTAGTTAATCCATTTCCCATTTTATTTAATTGTTTGATAACTTTTGATGACATACTTCTGCTTGCTGGAAGTGAACAACTATTATGAACTAATAGATTATCATCACTTACAAAATAAGTATGATATTCATCAACCTCAAAGTTGTATACAAGTACTGGGTCACTTAAATTTTCTATTTGAACATCTTTAACAACAATTTCTTTGTCATTATATGATACTATAACATCTTCACCTTTTAAATCTTTAGCATTCTTCCAACCTATATTTTTTACAAAAAAAGGATGTTCTTTTGTTGTTTCAATTTCTGTATTTTCAGTAAATACATGAACTAATGTATCAGTAGTGTTTACAAAAATATTTTTTACTGTTTTTAAACCTTCTTTTCCTGTTGCTATATCTTTAGAATATACCAAATCATTAATTTGTATATCTTCTATATTTTTATATCCATTATTAGTTAAAATTTTTGTTCCTTTTACAAAGCAAACTCCCTCTTTTATTCTTAATGCTTTTTTTAGTGCTTTTTTACCTTTTTTAGTTTTGGCAAACTTTTTAAGTTCAGAAAGTTTAAGAGTATATTTTCCACCTTTTCTTATATATGCAGTTGATGGAAGTAAAGGAGCAATAGCTGCTGTATCAAGAATTGCCCAACCAATATTTTTTAAAGAAGGGTCTTTAATAACATCATACCAGCTCATTCCAGCCATTGCAATATCTGCAAAATCCCAAAGGCTTCTTTTTTTTCTTTTTTTATGGTAGTTTTTGTCGATATAATAAATTTGTCCAAATTCACTATCTTCTTGTTCAATAACTTCTGCATAAGGTAATTCTTCTTTTAATTGTTCTTTTAAATCTTCAATATTTAATTCATAAATAGTATCTTCTTTTGAATTTTCTTCATCATTTAAATAAATATCTTCATCTATATTTATTTCATCAGTTTCTAAATTATATACTTTTTCTGCTACAGATATTTTGTTAATACTTTGTGCAAATACACTAGCAGTTGGAACAAAAAACATTACAAGTGTTAATAAAGTTGCTATAAATTGTTTTAATTTGTTAAACATATTTTAACCCCTTTCTATATTTTTGTAAATAAATATTATTTTTAAATAACCATGGCTATTTTTGAAAATACTAGAAAATTATATCAAAATAAATATTGACATAGTTTAACTTAAGTGTTAAGATACATAACAAGGAAAATAAATCTTTAATACTAGTCCAGAGAGGCTAGGAAGGTTGTAAATATGGATAAACTTATTTATATATGTCTATAATTATGCCTTCCTATATAGGAAGGCTTTTTTGATAAAAAATCTTTTAAAACAGTCCAGAGAGGCTGTAAAGGAGGTAATATTATGTTAAAAGGAAGACACTTAATCCAGCCAAATGACTTTTCTTTAGAAGAACTAGATTCAATTCTTAATCTTGGGAAGGAAATAACAGAAAATCCTCAAAAATACTCTGATGTATGTAAAGGTAAATTACTAGCTACATTATTTTATGAGCCATCAACTAGAACTAGGTTCAGCTTTGAAGCTGCAATGCTAAGACTTGGTGGAAGTATAATTGGTTTTTCAGAGCCTAACTCATCTTCTGTAGCAAAAGGAGAATCTCTTGCAGATACTATAAAAACTATATGCTGCTATGCAGATATAATAGCTATGAGACATCCAAAAGAAGGTAGTGCCTATCTTGCATCTAAATATTCAAGTGTACCTTTGATAAATGCAGGTGATGGAGGGCATCAACATCCTACTCAAACTCTTACCGATTTACTTACCATAAAAGCATTAAAAGGAAGTCTAGATAATCTTACAATAGGACTTTGTGGAGATTTAAAATTTGGTCGTACTGTTCATTCATTAGTAAAGGCCATGGTAAGATACAAAAACACAAAGTTTGTATTCATATCCCCATCTGAACTTAAAATCCCAAATTATATAAAAGAAGAAATAAAAGGTCATGCATATTATGAAACTTCAAACTTAGAAGAAGTAATTAATCATGTAGATATACTTTATATGACAAGAGTGCAAAGAGAAAGATTTTTTAGTGAGGAAGAATATTTAAGACTTAAAGATAGTTATATACTTACAAAAGATAAACTTAAAAATGCAAAAGAGGATATGCTTGTGCTTCATCCACTACCTAGAGTAAATGAGATAGCAACTGAAGTAGACGATGATCCTAGAGCTGTATATTTTGATCAAGCAAAATACGGTATGTTTGTAAGAATGGCATTAATAATGAAATTATTGGGGGTGGATGCTGATGCTTAATGTAAATAGTATAAAAAGAGGAATAGTAATAGATCATATAAAAGCTGGATGTGGATATAAAATATTTAAACATTTAGGACTTCATAAAGCTGATTATTCAGTAGCACTTCTTAAAAATGTAAATTCAAATAAATTAGGTAAAAAAGATATTATAAAAATAGAGAATGAAATAGATATAGATTTAACAGTACTTGGGATTATAGATCCTAATATAACAATTAATATAATAGAAGATGAAAAAATAAAAGACAAAATAAACATTAAACTTCCAAAAAAGGTAAAGGGAGTATTTAAATGTAAAAATCCGAGATGTATAACTACAGTTGAAAATATAAAAGAAGTAGAATTTATACTCGTGAATGATGAAAAGAAAGAGTATAAGTGTGAATACTGTGAAAGCAGGACATCACTGTAGGAGGATACATTATGGATTTACTTATTAAAAATGTAAAAATAGTAGATGCAAAAAAAAGTGTTTATGGAGATGTATTAATAAAAGATGGAATAATAAAAGAGGTTAATATAGATATAAATGAAAACTGTCAAACTATAGATGGAGAAGGATACACCCTTCTCCCATCATTTATAGATATGCATACACACTTAAGAGACCCAGGATATACTTATAAAGAAGATTTAGAAACAGGTCAAAGAGCAGCAATAAAGGGAGGATATACAACCCTTTGTGCCATGGCTAATACAAATCCTGTTTGTGATAATAAAGAAATAATAGAGTATGTAATTAATAAAAGTAAAAAATTAAATTTATGTGATGTTATTCAAATATCTTCATTAACTAAGAATTTAGATGGAAACGAAATAGTAGATATAGATGAGATGATAAAATATACAAATCTTTTTTCTGATGATGGAAAAACAGTATTTGATGAAAATATTATGAAGGAAGCACTAAAGCTTTCTCAAAAATATAATTTTAAGATACTTACTCATTGTGACCCAGAAGTTGATATAGTTAAAAGCGATTTGAATTTACTTGAAAGTATAGGTGGCAATTTGCATATATGTCATATAAGTTTAAAAGAGACTTTAAGATTAATAGAGGAATTTAAAAATAAAAATGTAAGGTTTACATGTGAAGTAACACCACATCATATATTTTCGTATGATTTAGATTATAGAGTAAATCCATCAATTGCAAGTATTCAAGATGTAAATGCACTTATACAGGGAATAAAAGATGGATATATAGATGTAATTGGAACAGACCATGCCCCTCACAGCAAAGAAGATAAAACAAAAGGATCCCCTGGAATATCACTAATAGAAGTTGCATTTTCAATGATATATAAAGTATTTAAAGAAAAAAATATATCAATAAATAAATTAAGCGAATTAATGTCTTATAATCCTTCCCAAATATTAAATTTAAACTGTGGACTTATAAAAGAAGGATATGAAGGAAATCTAGTGCTTGTAGATTTAGATAGTGCATATTATATAGACACTAATAACTTTATATCTAAGGGAAAAAACAATCCATTTGATGGAATAAAAGTTTATGGGGAAGTAAAAATAACTGTAAAAAGGGGGAGAATTATTTATGATAATAGATAGACTTTATGAAGAAGTTATGAAAAAAGGCCCTATATGTGTAGGACTAGATACAAGAATTGAATATATATCAGATGATATATTAAATAGTGAAGAAACTATAGAAGAAAAGATATTTAAATTCAATAAAAGAATAATAGATGAAACTTTTGACTTAACAGCATGCTATAAGCTTCAAATAGCTTGCTATGAAGCATTTGGAATTGAAGGACTTAAAGCTTACAGCAAAACGTTAAAATATATAAAAGAAAAAGGAAATATAGTAATAGGAGATATAAAAAGAGGAGACATTTCGTCAACTGCCAAGATGTATGCCAAGGCTCATTTTGAAGGAGATTTTGAAGTGGATTTTATAACAGTAAATCCTTATATGGGATACGATGCAATAAGTCCATATTTTGAGTACTTAGAAAAAGGAAATAAAGGATTATTTGTACTTGCTAAAACTTCAAATGAAAGCTCTAAGGATTTTCAAGAGCTTGAAGTTGATGATGAGCCTTTATATATGAAAGTTTCAAAGGAAATAGAAAAATGGGGAGAAAAATATGTAGGAAGGAATGGATTTAGTTTAATAGGATCAGTTGTCGGTTGTACAAATCCTAAAGAGATAGTAGATATAAGTAATACTTGTAAAAATACATTCTTTTTAATACCTGGATATGGAGCTCAAGGAGGAAGAGGTAAAGGTTTATCAGCTTTATTTAAAAATAATATGTGCGGAGTTGTAAATTCATCAAGAGGAATAATAACATCAGATAATCCAAGAGAAGCTGTTTTAGAAATGAAGGAGGATATACTTAAATGGCTAAGGTAATATCAAATGAGTATTTAGGGGAGAATATGTATATTTTAAAAGTTAGTGGAATATTCAAAGGAAAAATGGGTCAATTTTATATGTTAAGAGCATGGGAAAATTACCCTTTGTTATCAAGACCTATAAGTATTCATGATATAGGAGAAGATTATATAAGTTTCTTATATAAAGTAGTAGGAAAAGGTACAAAAATACTAAGTGAGCTTAAGCCTTATGATGATATAAAACTTGAAGGACCATATGGAAATGGATTTGAAGAAGTTAAAGGTAAAATTGCACTAGTTGGTGGAGGAATGGGAATAGCTCCACTTTATTTAGCAGCAAAAACACTTAAAAATGTAGATGTTTATATGGGATTTAGAGAAAAAGCTGTATTAGAGGATAAGTTTAAGAAATATTCTAATGAAGTTAATATAACTGTGGGGAGAAATATTACAGATATATTAGATGTGAATAAATACGATTATATATTAACCTGTGGACCAGAAATAATGATGAAAAAAATAGTTGATATGGCTAAGGGAACTAATACAAAGGTATATGTATCAATAGAAAATAAAATGGCATGTGGAGTAGGAGCTTGTCTTGTATGCACATGTAAAACTAAACAAGGAAACAAGAAAACTTGTAAAGATGGTCCAGTTTTCTTAGGAGAGGAAGTGTTGTTTGATGAGTAATTTAGAAGTTAAATTTTCCTCTTTAAAATTTAAAAATCCAGTTGTAATGGCATCGGGAACATTTGGATTTGGAAAAGAATATAGTGAAATTTATGATATTGAAAAACTTGGCGGGATATGTTCTAAAGGGCTTACTCTTAATAAAAAAAATGGAAATGATGGTGTTAGAATACATGAAACGGCTAGTGGAATGATGAATAGTGTTGGGCTTGAAAATCCAGGAACAGAAGGATTCGTAAAAAATGAGTTAAACTATTTTAAAAATTTAGACTTAATAAAAATAGTAAATATAGGAGGAGCAACAATTGAAGATTATGTAAAATCCATAGAAATAATATCTAGAGAAGATATAGATATGATTGAGCTTAATATATCTTGTCCTAATCTAAAAGAAGGTGGAATGGCATTTGGTATTAAGGATAATGTAGCAAGAGAAGTTATAAGGCAGGCTAGAAGTGCTACCAAGCTTCCTCTTGTAGTAAAGCTTTCTCCAAACGCTGAGGATATAGTAAAAATGGCAGTTGTTTGTGAAGAAGAAGGAGCAGATGGAATATCACTTGTTAATACATTTAAAGCCATGGCAATTGATATAAGAAAAAGAAAAAATATATTCAAAAACACTTATGCAGGATTATCAGGACCTGCTATAAAGCCGATAGCGCTTAGAATGGTTCATGAAGTGTTTAAAAATGTAACTATTCCTGTTATGGGAATGGGAGGGGTTGTAAATTATGAGGATGCTATAGAGTTTATAATGGCAGGAGCTACTTGTATTCAAATAGGAACGGCGAACTTTATAAATCCGAGAATAGGTCTTGAGATTATAGCTGGAATAGAGAAGTTTATGAAGGAAGAAAATGTGAAATCTCTTGATGAGATTAGAGGGATAGTGTAAATGTGTTATTTTTAAGTTTGTGTTCTAATGTATTGCATAAATAACGCTTTTCTGATAAAAATTTTGAGAAAACTAAGTTGCACTCCATGAAAAAATCCTAAAGCTTCTAAACTCGCTAATGCTCAGACAACGAAGCTTCTTAACGGATTTTTTCATTACGTACAACAAGTTTTCTTAGTAAAATATTTATAAAGAAAAGCTTATATTTACGCAATACATAAGAAGTAATACTTGTTAAGTCATATAGTTACACATTTATAAAAAGAGAGAAGTGAAAAAATAAAAGAGTGGGAGATGAGTTTATGAGTAATGAAGTTATTATAGATATTCTTAAGAAAAGTGATGCGTTGCTTGAAGGACATTTTTTATTGTCTTCTGGCAAGCATAGTAATAGATATGTTCAATGTGCTAAGGTTTTGAGATATCCTGAGTATGCAAAGAAGGTTTTATCTTTTGTAGTTGAAAAAGTTAAGGATTTAGATATAGATTTGGTTGTTGGGCCTGCCATGGGGGGAGTAGTTGTTTCTTATGAGATTGGAAGACAATTAGGAAAAGAAGCTATATTTACTGAAAGAGTAGATAATGTGATGGCTTTAAGACGAGGATTTGAAATAAAAAAAGGTGCTAAAATTTTAATAACTGAAGATGTAGTAACTACTGGAAAATCAACTTTAGAGGTTAAAGAGCTTCTTGAAAGTATGGGAGGAGATGTTATAGGGGTTGCTTGTATAGTAGATAGAACAAGTAGGGATATAGGGATACCGATATATAGTGCTATAGAGCTTGATATAAAAGTATATGAAAAAGAAGATTGTCCTCTTTGTAAAGAAAATATGCCTATTGAAAAGCCGGGAAGTAGAAAAATATAATAAGAAATCCCCTAGAAATTTAGGGGTTTTTTATATTTAAAATATTTTTTATTTCCTGAGCTATTATATCTAGTTGGTGAGGATTTTCTATTAAATCTACTTTATCTATATTTACATATAATATAGGAGAATCCTTATAAGTTTTAATCCAATTTTCATATCTATTGTGTAAATTTTCCCAGTATTCTCTTGGAACTCTTTTTTCCATATCTCTTCCTCTTAAATTGATTCTATTAAGAATAGTTTCAATAGAGCCACTTAGATAAATCATTAAATCAGGTTTTTTTAGATGGGGAATCATATCATAGAATAATTCTCTATATGTGTCAAAGTCTCTTTCACTCATTTTTTTATTATCATATAAAGATTTTGCAAATATCTCGACATCTTCATATATACTTCTATCTTGAATATTATTAAATCCATTTTGAGCTATTTCTTTTTGCTGTTTAAATCTTTGAGCTAAAAAATATAACTGAAGATGAAATCCCCATTTTTCTTGATCTGTATAAAAATCATTTAAATAAGGATTTGTATCTACTTTTTCAAAATGAGCTTTAAAATTTAATTTTTGCCCTAACAATTTAGTAATAGTAGATTTACCAGCACCAACATTCCCTGCCACGGTTATGAATATATTTTCATTTTCTGATTTTTCGTTATACTTAAATGTATTTACAAGTTTTAACATTATTTACCCCCTAAATCTTTAATAGCATTTTCTATTTTTTTTATAATCCATTTTCTATCTTTTTCAGAATTTAAAAAGTCTAAATCAGTATTATCTACTTTTATAATAATTGGAGTTTTTTCACCGAAATAGTGTTTTAAGGAACGTTCATCAAAATAATATTCGTATTCTTCTCTTAAAGTGTCTATATAATTTCTGTCCATTTGTCTTTCAAAGCTTCTATCTCTAAGGGCAATTCTTTTCATTAGATTATCTGTATTTGAGTTTAAAAGTATTATTATGTCTGATTGAGGAAGACCATTTACGAATATATCATATACTTGTTTGTATTTATGAAATTGTTTTTTGTTTAAAGTAAGACCAGCGAATATTAGATTTTTAATTATATTGTAATCGCTGATAATCATATTTCCTTTTTTTATAGTTTTTTCAACATCTTCTAGCTGTTTTATTCTGTTAAAGAAAAAGAATGTTTCTGTTTGAAGGGCATATTCTTTTATATTTGTATAGAATTGAGATAAAAATGGATTTTCTTCAACTATTTCTCTTAAAAGAAAAGAATTAAAATGAGAGTTTAATATAGTTGCTAAAGTAGTTTTGCCAACTCCTATAGGGCCTTCAATTGATATAAATAAACCTTTTTTATTAGTATTTTTCATTATTAAAATCACCTTCTAAAAATAATATCTACAGTATTTTATCAAAAAATTAGATATTATTCTACAATAGTAGACATGAAAATGTTGGTTCTAAACTAGTAAAATATATAATATATTATAATAAAGCATAAGCAATCTATAGAATACATTAATTAAAGCTTAGATTGAAGTTTTGTGAAAAAAATGGTAAAATAGTTCTAGATAGAGCTAGGGAAGGTGTGAAAACATGAAGATACTAATTGTAGATGATGCGACTTTTATGAGAAATTTTTTAATTGATAATATAGAAAAATTTGGATATGAGGTTGTTGGGGAAGCTTGTGACGGAAAAGAAGCCGTTGAAAAATATATAGAATTAGCTCCAGACTTAGTTACTATGGATATTACCATGCCTAAAATGAATGGAATAGATGCTTTAAAAGAGATAAGAAAAATTGATAAGCAAGCAAGAGTTGTCATGATATCTGATATAGGACAGCATGATAAGATTATAGAGGCTATAAAAAATGGAGCTACAGACTTTATAATAAAACCGGTTCATCCAGATAGATTGAGAGATTCATTAGAAAAGGCATTAGCATAATAAATAATATAATCAAAATTTAAAAAATTAGCTTATAAAAGTCTTCTAGATGAGGGGGGACTTTTTTGTTTTCTTAAGCCTTTTTAGTATTATAAATACATTAATAATATAGAATAAAGGAGAATAAAGGGGAAGGGCTCCCCTTTCTAAATACTAACATAAGCTTCTTCTCTTGTAATCATATTTTTATACATGTAATTAGCTGAATCTATTATATTGAAAGCAAGTGCTGCACCTGAGCCTTCTCCAAGTCTCATATTCATATAAAGCATTGGTTCGAGTCCTAAAAGATTTAAAGCTTTACTTGAAGCTATTTCTTTTGAAAAATGAGAAGGAATCATATATTCTTTTGTTAATGTATTTAAATTATAGGCTATTAGTGCTGAAGCATAAGATATAAATCCATCTATAACAACAGGAACACGTCTTGCGCTTGCTCCTAGTATTACTCCAGCCATGGCTCCTATTTCAAATCCACCAACTTTAGACAAAACATCTATTGGATTATTTTTATCAGGATTATTAAGTGTTATTGCTTTTTTTATAACATTTGCTTTTTTTATAATACCCTTGCTGTTTAATCCTGATCCCATATCAGTTACTTCAATTGGATCAAAATCTCCAAATACAGAAATTATGGCACTAGTTGCAGTAGTATTTCCAATTCCCATCTCACCAATTCCTAAAATATTATAACCATCTTTTATTAAATCATTAGAAATTTTAATACCTATCTCTAAAGATTTTACTGCTTCATCCTTTGTCATAGCAGGACCTTTAGCTATGTTAGAAGTTCCCTTTCTTATTTTATAATCCAAGACTCCTTCTAGTTTTTCATCACATTTTATTCCAACATCTACAGCAATTATTTTAGCATTTGCAAATATTCCTAAAGTTCCAACTCCACTTAATCCTTTTGAAAAATTTGGTATTTGCAATTTTGTCAAAATTTGAGGGTCGGGAGCAACTCCTTCTTCATATACGCCATGGTCTGCTGCAAATGCAATTATAGCTTTTTTAGAAATATCAAAATCTGTAGTTTTGAATATTCCAGCTAATTGAATACATATATCTTCAAGTTTACCAAGGCTACCTATAGGTTTAAAAAGGCTATCTAGTCTTTTTTTTGCTTCATTCATATAATTTCTATCGATTTTAGTTATAGAATTAATAGTTTCTTGTAAAAGATTCATTTAATACCCCTCCTTACTCAAAATCCAAATAGCTCGTTGCAGAACTCTACAACTCGCATAAATACTACATTTAAATTTATAGAAATGGCTAAGTTTCCCCCATTTTGGGTATATATACATTAACTAGATGTGTATAACTCAAAATGAAAAAAGGAGGAAAAACTTATGCCAGTTCAAGCTAAACAATTAAACTTTTCTAATATTTCTTCTGATTTTGAAAAGTTTTTTAATCAAAATCAATACAATTTACTTTCTATGTTAAATCATTTTTTTGATATTAGTGATTTCATCCCACTTTCTTTTTATCAAAAATATTATTCTAATTTTGGACGTAAAAGAAATTTTTCTCTTGAATCTATGATTAATGCCTTTATT
>NZ_FRAE01000101.1 GCF_900142235.1 Tepidibacter formicigenes DSM 15518
TGTGAATGCTTAGCTATATCTATTCCGATAATTAAAGTTGATTCTGTTATTTGCGAAATCTTTTTATTTTGTGTATAATTCATTTGTAGTACCTCCATTGATAGTCTTATTTTAATTCGGGGTAAGTTGCAACCTTACACCCTGTATTCTATCAGGAGGTACTTTTTTTATCAAAGTTCAAATTTATTCATTACAGGAATGCTCCTATATATTTTTAGTTATTATTAATTTAACCAATAATATAAAAGCTATATTAGAAATTATTGAAAATTAAATATTTATTAAATTAAAATTTAATAAATATTTAATAAAAACAAAAATAGACAAAATTATCATATTTTTTTAAAGAAATGTTATGATATAATGATAAAAAAGGAACTTTTACTTTGTTATGATTTATAAAATAGCTAGAAAGGATAAACCAATATGTCCATATATAAGTTACTTTTATCATTATTTAAGTTAGATAGATGGGGAAAATTTTATAATAAAATTAATAGAGGTATACAACAAGTATTAAATGATATAGAGCTTTGCTTAAAATGTGGACAAAGAATAAAGCTGAAAGAAAACTTTGAATTTCTTCAAAATTTTATTGATACTATTCCAAATCCAATATTTTATAAAGATGAAAATGGTTTTTTTAAGCATTGTAATATAGCTTTCATTGAATTTTTAGGATTAAAAAAAGAAGAAATTATAGGACATACTACTTATGATATTTATTCAAAAGAACTTGCAGATATGCATTATAAAGTTGATATTGAATTAATGAAAAATAAAGGTAAAAAAAACTATGAGGCCAAGCTTAGACATAAAGATGGTTCAATTAGGGATGTAATCATTAATAAAGCTATTATTACAAATGAAAAAGAAGAAACAAAAGGTATAGTTGGTGTTATAACTGATATTACTGAACGTAAAAAAGATCAAAAAAGGATAAATAAGTTATTGAAATTAAAGGAGGCTATGCTTGAAATAAGCTATTCTGTGATTGGAGTAAGTGATATTAATGAGTTATTTGACTTAATACTAAAAAAGGCAATTGATTTCATTGAGAATGCAAATGTAGGCTCTGTATTAGTTTTAGATGATAATAAAAACTTAAAAATTGCTGCATCTAAAGGATATAAAGTTGATAAATCTAAAAAATTTAAAATTAAGTTAGATGAATCAATGATATGGATTAAGAGAAAAGGAAATATGGATAAAACAATAATTATTAACGATGTTGATAAAATAAATAAAATTAATTTTTTAGAGAAAAAGCAAGAATTTAAAATTAAATCTGTTATTTGTTCACCTATAATTATAGATAAAAAATTATATGGATTTATAAATATTGATAGTAAATATAGCAATGTTTTTGATGATACAGATTTAGAAATAATGGAATACATAAGAAATCAAATACAAATTGCAATTAGTAAGTATAAGTTATATGAAGAAATGTTTTATTCATATAGATATGATAAATTAACTAATGTTTATAACCGAAGATATTTTGAAGATTTATTTGATAAATATATACATAAATCTTCTAAGTATAAAGAACACTTTTCCTTAGTAGTATTTGATTTAAATGAATTAAAATTTGTAAATGACAATTATGGGCATTTAGCAGGGGATGAATTAATTAAAACATTTGCTAAAAACTTAAGTGAATGTATTAGATCTTCAGATATTTTGATAAGGCTTGGAGGAGATGAATTTGTAGGGGTTTTCTTTAAAACTAATTCTAAGAACTTAGTTAAAAAATTTGAAGACTTACTTAAAGATTTTAAAAACAATAAAATATCATTTGAAGGAAATAATATTACTTGTAGCTTTAGCTATGGTATAGCTGAATTTCCAAAGGATAGTACTAACTATAAAGAATTGATTAAAATTGCAGATGATCGTATGTACCAGTATAAACGAGAATTAAAAAGTAATGAAACATAAATATATTAGCAAGAATTAAAGGAGATGAATTTATTTAGTATGATTTTGCAAAAAAAAGAATAATAGTTTATAATACTATAGAGAAGGCTAACATTAAAAATAAAACAATTATTATAGTATCGAGCATAATATCTGCTCGATATTTTTATTCAAAAATTTATATTGTAGGTGAATTATTAATATGAGTAAGTCATTATTTATAACGGAAAAACCTAGTGTTGCAATGGAATTTGCAAAAGCATTAAATATTAAAGGAACAAAAATGAATGGATATATTGAATCAGATAAAGCTGTGATAACTTGGTGTGTTGGACATTTAGTAAATATGAGTTATCCAGAAAAGTATGATTCTAAGTATAAAAAATGGACATTAAAAGATCTTCCTTTTTTGCCAAAGAAATATAAATATGAAGTAATAAAAAATGTTAAGAAACAATTTGATATTGTAAAGGAGCAAATAAAAAGAGAAGATATATCTACTATATATGTATGTACTGATTCTGGAAGAGAAGGAGAATATATATATAGATTGGTAGATGATATGATTGGTGTAAAAAATAAAGTCAAAAAGAGAGTATGGATAGACTCTCAAACTGAAGATGAAATTAGAAGAGGTGTAAAAGAAGCAAAGCCACTATCTGAGTATGATAAATTAGCTGATTCGGCTTATCTAAGGGCAAAAGAAGATTATTTAATAGGAATAAATTTTTCAAGATTATTAACTCTTATTTATGGAAGAACTATTAGTGAGTATCTAGGAGAAAAGTATACTGTTATTGCAGTAGGTAGAGTAATGACCTGTGTTCTTGGAATGATTGTTCAAAGAGAAAGAGAAATTAGAGAATTTGTTAAAATTCCATATTATAGAATTAATTCTTCTTTTAATTTTAAGGATTCATTAGATTATGATGGAGAGTGGAAAGCTGTAGAAACTTCAAAATATTACATGTCTAAATTGTTATTTAAAGATATTGGATTTAAAGAAAAAGAAAATGCTCAAAAGTTTATTGATGAGCTTAAACAAGATAATGATGAGTTAATTGCAACTATTGAAGAAATACAAAGAAAAAAGGAAAAGAAAAATCCACCATTACTTTATAATTTAGCAGAACTTCAGAATGAATGCTCTAAAAAGTTTAAATTAAGTCCAGATGAAACTCTAAAAATTGTACAAGGATTATATGAAAAGAAAATGCTTACATATCCAAGAACAGATGCAAGGGTTTTATCAAAAGCTGTAGCTAAGGAAATTAGTAAAAATATAAAAGGTCTTTTAAATATAAATAAAGTTTGTAATTTAGATAAAAAAGATCAAGAAATTAATAGGTTTGTTCAAAATATATTAGACAATGAAAAGTTTAAAGGTTTAGAAAAAACAAAATATGTAAATGATAAAGCAATTACTGACCACTATGCTATTATACCTACAGGACAAGGATTAGGAAGTTTTAACAACCTACCTGAAAATGATAAAAAAATATTTTTGTTAGTTGTAAGACGTTTTTTAGCAATATTTTATCCTCCAGCGGTTTTTAGCAAATTATCTATTACTACAAAAATAAAATCTGAAAGCTTTTTTACATCCTCAAAAGTATGTGTTGAAGAAGGGTATTTAGAAATATTAAGTTATAATAAAAAAAATAAAGATTCAAAAGTTGATAATATAGAAACACTAAAAAAACTAAAAAAGGGACAAAAGGTAAAAATTCAAAATTTCAGTATTAAAGAATTAGAAACAACACCACCTAAAAGATACAATTCTGGTTCCATGATTTTAGCCATGGAGAATGCAGGTAAATTAATAGAAGATGAGGAGTTAAGAGAGCAAATTAAAGGGAGTGGAATAGGGACTAGTGCTACAAGAGCAGAAATACTGAACAAGCTACAAAAAATAAAATATATTAAGTTAAATAACAAAACACAAATATTAACTCCAACAGTAATGGGAGAGATGATTTATGATGTGATTACTCAATCAATTCCTTCACTATTAAAGCCAGAACTTACTGCAAGTTGGGAAAAAGGATTAATGATGATTGCTAATGGAGAAATAAATTCTGATGAGTATATTATAAAACTTGAGGAATATGTAAGAAAAAATACACAAAAGGTATTAGGGCTGAATAATAATTATAACTTATTAAATTTATTTTCTTTAATTCCAAATAATAAAAGAAAATCAAATAATATTAAAAAAGTTAATAAGACAAAAATCATAAATTCATTAGGGGGTTGTATTTCATGTAAGGATGGAGAAATTTTAGAAAATAGCAAAGCATTTTATTGTAGTAATTGGAGAAATGGATGCAAATTTACTGTTTGGAAGAACAGTTTAGAAAGGTATAAATTAGAGATTACAGATGAAATTGTTAGAAATTTACTTAAAGATGGCATAGTAAAAGATATTAATATTATATCTCCACAAACAAAAGAAGAATGCAGAGGGACACTTAAATTTATAAAAGATAAAAGAGGAGGATTAGAAATTAAGAACATTACAACTATTAATAAATAGTATTTAAAAAGCACTTACAATTTTTAAGATTGTAAGTGCTTTTTAATGTATAGTTTTAAACATAAGAAAATGAGGTATGTAATGATAAAAAAATACTATATAAATCTATAATTAAGTAAAAAATTATAATATTTTTAATTGGTTTATTCATATAGTTATATAAATTAAAATTTTTCATTAATATTAAGAAATTAAAAGAGGGGATTAAATGAGAGATTTAAAAAAAGACAAGTCATCAGAGGAAATTATGGAAGAACAGCGTAAAATGAAAAAAGTAGCAGAGTTTATTGTTAAAAGGAAGGTTGAAAAAGAAAAAAATAGGGAAAAAGCTAAAAAATAAAATATATAAAAGATTTAATTATTTAAATTAATTTCAATGTCTTCAAAATGAAGACTTTTTTGTTTTGAACTTAAATGTATAAATTTAATAAAATTATAAGAAAATATTCTTAGAATTATATTTATTAAAATAAATTTTTGGAGGTATTAAATTGAGAGTAGAAATTTTTTTTCATAATATTAAAGAAGCTAATAAAGTATTAGATGAATTAAAAAAAGTTGGTTTTAATAATTCTTTTTTTGATATTGAAGATAAATATATTAAAGATAGAAATGTAGATACAAATGAACCAGGAATGGTAGAAGGATCTAGCCTTGGTGAACTTGTTTTAGAATCAGGAAATGGAGGAATTTCTAGAAGTAAAGCTCCTTTTGCTGCTGCTAATCCATCGGTGAGTGGAATGTCCACAGGAGATGATGTAATGCAAGGAAATTATAAGGTTGTGGTTGAAACTAAATCAAGTAATGAAAATAAGTCTATAAACAAGATAAAAGAAGTAAGAACAAAATATCACTTCGTGATACTCTCAGATGAGTAGCAGAGCTACTCATCTGTATTTTTTGAAACTAATTCACCATTACATTTTGGACATATAAGTATAGGCATTTTTACTTCAAAATTCTCAATATCACAACCAGAAGCAAAAAAGTCATCTTCAATAAATTCATCAATAATAAACCTAGGTACATCTTCTTCAAATCTACACTCCAAACATTGATATCTGTAAGTCTTCTCGTCTGTTTCTATCCCAAAGGGATACGCTTCCTCGTCCTCTCCCATATCTAGGAAGTTCTCTTTCTCTAAATCTTTC
>NZ_FRAE01000073.1 GCF_900142235.1 Tepidibacter formicigenes DSM 15518
CATATTAAATCAAGCCATTTAATTAATTTATTAAACCCTTCAATAGAATTTGAAACTTCAATATACTTATCTAATTCAATTCCTCTAAAATCTTGAGCTCTAGCAACATGTGAATGCTTAGCTATATCTATTCCGATAATTAAAGTTGATTCTGTTATTTGCGAAATCTTTTTATTTTGTGTATAATTCATTTGTAGTACCTCCATTGATAGTCTTATTTTAATTCGGGGTAAGTTGCAACCTTACACCCTGTATTCTATCAGGAGGTACTTTTTTTATCAAAGTTCAAATTTATTCATTACAGGAATGCTCCTTTATCCTTTATAAATATATTATAATCAAACTTAACATAAAAACAGTTACAAAAAAGTTAAAATAAGACTTTCATCTACATAGAAATTGATGAAAGCCTCATTTATTAATTCTAATTATTTACTTATATGGTTTTGATAAATATATATATTCCCCATATATAGAAGGGATTGTAGTTTTACTATTATTTATATTATATTCATTAGTTTCCCCTATAATTTTCCCATATACAATTATTTTGTCTCCTTTAAAATGCTTTACAGTTTTATATGCGTATACATGAAATATATTTTTCCCATTACTTATAAGCATATTTTCTGAATTGAAATTTTCCTTAATATAAATAATAGTTCCAGATAATTCAATTTTTTCACCTATATATTTAGATGGATTCTTATATATTTCATTAATGTTGGCAGAATAATATTCTTTTGAAGATTTATAATAAACTTCATTATTGTAATCAACTTGAGATTGCTTTTCTATACTTTCTAAATTAGTATTAATTTTTTCTTCATTTGAAAAAATATCACTCAATCCTAGTTTTCCATTATTTTCTTTAACCTCATATATATAATTGAATTCTTTAACTTTAGAACCTTTTTTACCATATGTTATATTAAATTTTTCATAAACATACACATTATATACTCCATTTATAAATTCAGTATTTTCAACCTGAACATCTAATAATTTTTCTTTAATTCCCCTTTTATATAAATTAGATACTAATGCCTTTTGTAAATTATATAAATTACTATTAGAAATTAAATATGGTTCTACAATGGAGAAGTCATTTGTATTTATAGATTCTACCATGGCATTTTCATAATCTTTTATTAAATCTGTAATATTATTTTGAATATATGTATTTGTTAATTCTGTGTTTTTTTCGTCTATATTGTCTTCTTTTGAATAAACATTACTATTTTCTTTATTTTTTGTATTGCTTGAAATATTATATACTTCTTTTTTTACTGAATTTATATTAAACTGTATGATACTAAACCCAATTAAAACAATAATTACTGTAACGCTTAATAAAAATATATATTTATTATATAAATTTTTATTTGACATTTAAGGCTACCTCCATAACTATAGAATATTTAAAACTCTCAATGTGTTTCTTTATATAATATAACACTAAATTATTTATATTTAAATAAAAAGACTCCTGAATTAATCAGCAGTCTAGCTTGTTATAATATTTATTATTTCTAATATGCTGCTTCCTTTTTTAATAGTTTTTTCTCCAACACGTATTTTAGAGCTTAAATTTAAGGATTTTAGCAAAGTTAAAAAATCTTCTTTATGCTGAATTAAGCCATCATTATAAAGAATATCTGCAACTTTTTGTGAAGTATAACCATTTTCTATTATTATAGTTACAAATTCTTCTTTTGGTTTATCCGCAACAGTAGCTTTAGGTATTTCTTTTACTTTTTTTTCTTCTTTTATTGTATTTTTTAACAGTTCTTGTTTGTTCAAAACCTCAGGTTCTTTTTTATTAATATTTTTGTTATTTATAATATTTATAGAAGAACTTACTATCAATCCTATAGAAAATCCTATTACAAATATGGTTAATGTTAATTTTTTCAAATTTATTCCTCCTATGTTTTAGTTATATTTATATTATATATTATTTTTGTTTATTTTTTAATATGACATTTTTAGTTTTAATTTCTACTAGGTAATACATAAAAATAACTATATTAAGATAATTTTACCCTAATATAGTTATTTTTTTAAACATAAAGTTTAGTTCCTATTCTTCTATCATATTCTGACCATGTATTAGCTTCTGCTGTATTCCTTACCTGCCCTATTTTATTAAGATTAGCATCAATGTAATCAGCGTAATGAACAATAAATGCTTCTTCTGTATTTGGAGATTTTGGAGAGCCGTATTCTAATTTTCCATGATGCTGAACTATACATCCCTTTATTCTCATTTTAAAATCTTCACTATAGATACTTCCTCCAATTCTAAAAGCGTCTTCTAACATACTAATTCCTATTATTATATGACCTTCAATATCACCACGCATTGTTGTAGAAAAAATACCGTTTGTACTATATTCTTCTATTTTTCCTATGTCATGCAGTTTAGCTCCCAAAATAGCTATTTCTTTATTTCTACAATCATACCTGTAAGCCATTGTTTTTGCCATGTACATAACATTTAATGTATGTTCAGCAAGTCCTCCTATATAATTATGATGTTGTCTAAGTCCTCCTATTCCCTTTTTAAATTTTTCTATAAAGTCATTGTTTTTAAAAAAATATCTATCTAAAACTTTACTTTCTTCACTTTTAAATTCTTCTTCAGATATTTTATATATCTCATCCATAATTTCATCAATTGGTTTGCTAATAGTTGGAAGAAATTTTTCTATGTCAAAGTTTTTCTGTTTTTTAAAACTATCTACTTGCAATATATCTCTTTTGATGCCTTTTACTTTAATAACATCTCCAACTTCTAGACTATTTTCTTTGTCTTGTATACTAGCTTTAATTTCTCCTGTTTTATCTCCAATATATGCAATAAGCTTTCCATCCTGTCTATATATTTTTTTCATTATCATAAACATAGATTCTACGGATTCATTTTCTTTTAAATCTTTCATAAATTTGTTTTTCATCTAATATCGCCCTTTCTATTTTGATTTTAAAGCAAAATATACATTTATTTTTCCCAAAAACTTATTTTCTATCCTAACTTAACAAAACAAAAAAACCTTTGTATTAAAATACAAAAGTTTTTTATGTATTGATTAAATTTTAATAATAATCAAGAATAGATCCTACATCCCATATTTCTGTAGCATATTGATGTATGGTTTTATCACTAGAAAACTTGCCAGAATTTGCAATGTTTGCAATAGACATTTCTAACCATTTAAATCTACTTCTATAAAGTTTATCAATTTTTTGTTGTGCACCTACATAAGCATCAAAATCTTTTAATACAAAAAATTCATCATTATATTTAAGTAGTGAATCATATATTACAGAAAACTCATCATTTTTTACAGGAAAAAATCTATTTACAAGTTGATCAACTACTGTTTTTATTCTTATGTCTTCATTATATATATCTATAGATTTATATAATCTATTTTTATATAGTTCAAAGATTTCTTTATCTTTTAACCCAAATATTATTATATTATCTTCTCCTACAGCATCAGCTATTTCAATATTCGCTCCATCAAATGTTGCTATAGTAATTGCACCATTCATCATAAATTTCATATTTCCTGTCCCAGATGCTTCTTTTGTTGTAGTTGCTATTTGTTCACTAACATTGGCTGCTGGAATCATAAGTTCAGCTAGTGTTACTCCATAGTTTTCTATAAATATCACCTTTAATTTATCTTTTATTCTCTTGTCGTTATTTATTTTATCAGCAAGTGTATTAATTAGTTTTATTGTTTGTTTAGCTATATAATATCCAGGTGCAGCTTTTCCTGCGAATATAAAAGTTCTTGGAACTATATCTAAATCTGGATTTTCAATCAGTCTGTTATATAAGTGCATTATGTGTAATACATTCAATTTTTGCCTTTTATATTCATGAATTCTTTTTGCTTGTATATCAAAAATAGAATTTGGATCTATATTTATTGAATATTTTTCATTAATCATATTTGCAAGTTTGTTTTTATTATATTGTTTTATGTCATAAATCTTTTCTTGGAAGGAAGAATCTTGTTTATATTGAATTAGATTCATTAGCTGTTCTGGGAAATTAATCCATTTTGACCCGATAGTTTCTGTTATTAAATTTGAAAGCTTAGGATTAGATTTTAAAAGCCATCTTCTGTGGCTAATACCATTTGTTTTGTTATTAAATTTATTTGGATAAATATCATAAAAATCCTTGAGTTCTTGTTTTTTTAATATTTCTGTATGAAGTTTTGCTACTCCATTTATACTATGACTTCCTACAATAGCTAGATTTGCCATCCTAATTTGACCGTCAGCTATAACTGCCATTTTACTTATCTTGTCAAAATCTCCAGTATATTTATTATCCCATAAATATTTGCAAAATCTTTCATTTATTTCTTCTATAATCATAAATATTCTAGGAAGAAGCGATTTAAACACATCAATATTCCATTTTTCTAAAGCTTCTGACATAATAGTGTGATTAGTATAAGATATTGTATTTTTCGTTATCTTCCAAGCTTCATCCCATCCAATACCTTCTTCATCTATTAATATTCTCATAAGTTCAGGAATTGCAAGTGCAGGATGTGTATCATTAATATGAATAGCAATATATTCATTAAATTTATTTATAGGCTTTCCTAATTTTTTAAATAATCTAACAATACTTTGAACCCCAGCAGAAACAAAGAAATACTCTTGTTTTAATCTTAATAACCTTCCCTTGTCATAAGAATCATTTGGATACAGAACATGAGAAATAGACTCAACAGAATATTTATTTTCAAATGCTTTTGTATATTCTCCTTTGTTAAAGTATTCATAATCAAATTCTTTCTTTATCCCTTCAGCACTCCAAAGCCTTAATGTATTGACTTTGTTATTTTCATACCCAAGAATAGGTGTATCATATGGAACAGCAAGTATAGATTCATAATTCTCATGTATGAATTTTAATTTATTATTTTCTTCAATTATTCTAACATTTCCTCCAAATCTAACTTCTACAGATTTACTAGGTTTTTTTATTTCCCATATATTTTCACACTGAAGCCATTTATCTGGAAACTCCACTTGATATCCATCAATTATCTTTTGTTCAAATAAACCATATTTATATCTTATTCCAGAGCCATGGCCTGGAATTCCAAGACTTGCCATGGAATCTAAAAAGCAAGCAGCAAGTCTTCCAAGACCTCCATTTCCAAGACCTGGATCATTTTCTATTTTTTCAATTTCAGATAAATCAATTCCAAAGTCTTTTAATCCTTCTTCACAGATTTCTTTAATTCCTAAATTAATAAGATTATTTTCAAGTAGCTTTCCCATCAAAAATTCCATTGAAAAATAATAAACCTGTTTTTTCTCATTACTAATATATTTTTCATTAGTTTTAACCCAATTTTCAGCTATATAATCTCTAATAAGACTTCCAAATGCAGAATATTTATCCCAAAGTGTTGCATCTTTAATACTTTTTCCTCTTTTTGATATTAATTTTTTTATAAAATCTTCTTTAAATTGATTTTTAGTTAAAGTCATAATATACACCTCTTTTAAGAATCATATTTCAAAGCTTTATATAATTCTTCATAGGTACATGCAGAATTTTTCCAACTGTAATTACCATCCATAGCATTTTTAATTATTTTATGCCATATTTTTTTATCCCCATAATACCTTAACGCTCTTTTAATAGTGTAAAGCATATCATGAGCATTATAATTTGTAAAACTAAATCCATTCCCTTGCTTTGTGAACTCATTATAAGAATTTACAGTATCCCTTAATCCTCCAGTTTCTCTTACAATTGGAAGGGTTCCATATCTAAGAGCAATTAATTGTGAAAGACCACAAGGCTCAAACAATGAAGGCATTAAAAACATATCACATCCAGCATATATTTTATGAGCAAATGAATTATCAAATAATATATTTACTGACAGTTTGTTTGGACATTTATTTTCAAAATCTTTGAGAATAGATTCATAATAACTACTCCCCGTCCCTAAAATAACCATCTGAACATCTATTGAAAGTAATTCATCTAATATATGAATAACCAAGTCTAATCCTTTCATATCTTCAAGCCTAGTAACCATACCAATAAGAGGAACATCCTTCTTTTGAGGAATATTCAAATATTCTTGAAGCTTTAATTTATTTTCTAATTTTTTATCTATAGTATTAATATTATAATTCTTAAAAATATGTTTATCATCTTCTGGATTATATATTTTATAATCTATACCATTTACAATTCCATATAAATTTTTATTTCTACTTCTTAAAAGCCCGTCTAGTTGTTCCCCATAATATGGAGTTTGTATTTCTTTTGAATAACTATTACTTACAGTTGTAATGACATCAGAATAATTTATTCCTCCTTTCATAAAGCTTACTCCTCCATAAAACTCAAGTGAGTCTAAATTTAAATATTCTGTACCAAGATTTAAAAGTTCTCCTAGTATTTCAGGAGAAAATATTCCTTGATATTTTAGATTATGAATTGTAAAAATAGTTTTAATATCCTTGTAATTAGGTTTGTCTTTATAATGCACTTTTAAAAATGTACTTATCATACCAGTATGCCAGTCATTACAATGAATAATATCTGGCTTAAACTCAATACTATCAATCATTTCTAATACTGCTCTATTAAAAAAAGAAAACCTTTCAGCTTCATCATAATATCCATAAATTCCATAACCAGAATCTCTTTTAAAGTAATATTCATTGTCTATAAAATAATAAGGAACATTCTCATACTCTATATATTCAATACCACAGTATTGTCTTCTCCATCCTACTTCTACATTGATGCTTTTTAAAAAACGCATATTTTTTCTAAAATCATCTGAAATTGAATTATATTTAGGAATTACTATTCTTATATCTATTCCCAATTTCCTTAGTTCCTTAGGTAAAGAAAAAGCTACATCTGCAAGCCCACCTGTTTTTACAAAAGGCACTGCCTCAGAAGCAACATATAATACTTTAATCATATTCCTCTCCCCCAATACGTTAAAATTTAATAATTCAGGTAAAATGATATCTACCTGAATTATTAATCCTAAATTAAAGATTTAAGTTTTTCTTTACTACAAGTGGCTTTTTCATATCGCCACACAATACTTTATTTTTACTTATATTTACATTCTTATCCAATACAACATGCTTTAATATTGTATCTTCTTCAACAACACATTTTTGCATAATTACACTATCCTTAACAATTGCACCCTTTTTGACTTTTACTCCCCTAGCTATAATGCTATTTTCAACAGTTCCTTCAATAATACAACCATTTGCAATAAAAGAATTTACAACATGAGAACTATTAGAATACTTTGTTGGAGCTTCATCTCTAACTCTTGTATAAATATAACCATTTTTATAAAATAGTTCTTCTGATATATCTACATCAAGTAATTCTATACTTGACTTATAATAATTTTCAATAGAATTAATACAAGCTAAATATCCATTAAAACGATAGGCATTTACATTTAAATTACTTATATTATTATGAATTGCTTCTTTTAAATATGCATTATCTCCTATAGAAATACTATTTTCAATCATTTCAAGAAGCAAGTTTTTTTTCATAATATACATTTCCATAGAAATATTGTAAGAATCTTTATTTCCTACATTTTTACCAATACTGATAACATTTCCATTTTCATTTAAATTTAGAGTATCACAATTTAAAAATTTTTCGTTGTTAGTATCTACCTTTTTATAAAGGATGGTTATATCAGCATTACTTTCTTTGTAATATTTAAAAGCATCTATATAATCCACATTGCAAATCATATAACTTCTTGATAAAAGAACATAATTTTGTTTACTTTGCTTTATATAATCCATTTGATCTTTAAAATTTTTAATATCTCCTTTAGACAATATGGTATCAGATGAGTTTATTACTGGATTAAACACAAATAATCCATCTATTTTTCTATTCAAATCCCATTCTTTTCCAGTTTCGAGATGCTGCATTAAAGATCTACATTTTCCTTGAGTAAATATAGATACATTTTGTATTCCTGCATTCACCATATTTGATAAAACAAAATCTATAACTCTATATCTGCCTGCAATAGGTATAGTAGCAATCGGTCTATTATATGTGATTTCTTTTATTGCATCTTCTTTTTCACTTAAGTTTATAATCCCCATGATATCTTGCATAATACTTCCCCCCACATAAAAATAATTAAATATTAGTAATTTACTACAGTTATTTCTTTAAAGTTTGTATCTCCTATTACACTTCCATATTTTACCTTAACATTGCTCATTACTATAGCTTTATTTATTATCACATTATCTTCAATTTTTGTTTCTGGCATAATTACTGAATCAATAACTTTTGAATTTTTTCCTATATATACTCCAGGAAATAATACACAATTGTGAACTTCTCCATGAATAATACAACCTTCATTTAAAAGAGATGATTTTACATTACCAGTACTACTAATATAATGAGGAGGTGCTATTGGATTTTTTGAATAAATTTTCCAATTTTTATCATATAGATTCAATTTATTATCTTCTTTTAATAAATCCATATTTGCTTCCCATAAACTTTGAATATTCCCCACATCTTTCCAATAACCATCGAACTCATAAGCATATAAATGTTCTCCACCATCTAGCATCTTAGGAATAATGTTTTTTCCAAAATCATTACTAGAATTTTCATCAATTTCATCTTCAATTAAATATTTTTTTAATGTCTTCCAATTAAATATATAAACTCCCATAGAAGCTAAATCACTTTTTGGATTTTCAGGCTTTTCTTCAAATTCATATATTTTATTTTCACTATCTACATTCATGATTCCAAATCTGCTTGCTTCTTCCCATGGCACACTTATTACTGCAATAGTTGCTTGAGACCCTTTACTTTTGTGATAATCAAGAAGTTTTGAGTAATCCATTTTGTAAACATGATCCCCTGATAAAATTAAAACATGCTCTGGATCATACTCATCTATAAAATTTATATTTTCATATATTGCATTTGCAGTTCCCTTATACCATCTTCCACCTTCACGTCCCATATAAGGAGGTAAAATTGTAACACCACCATTTTTCCTATCAAGATCCCATGAACTTCCAATTCCTATATGAGAATTAAGTTCCAGTGGCTTATATTGTGTAAGCACTCCTACTGTATCGATACCTGAATTTGAGCAATTGCTTAAAGTAAAATCAATAATCCTGTATTTACCTCCAAAAGGTACTGCTGGTTTTGCTATTTCTTTTGTTAACATGTTAAGTCTAGATCCTTGTCCTCCTGCTAATAACATAGCAATAATTTCTTTTTTTGGTTTTTTCACAATAATCTCCTCCCTTGCTGTATATACTATATTATTCATGAAGCGTATACAAAATTCATAAAATTTAAATACTATCGTTTTTTATTTAATTTTATATATAATGATCCCAAAGGTGGAATTGTTATATCTATAGAATATGGCTGATTATGCCACTTTAAATTACATGAATTTATGATTTTATCATTTTTCACTCCAGAACCTCCAAATTTCTCTAAGTCACTATTAAACACTTCTATATATTCTTCAAGCTTTGGTACTCCTATTTTATAATTGTACCTAGGCTCAGGAGTGAAATTGCATACAATTATAATAAAATCATCTTCTTTTTTACCTTTTCTCATGAAAATAATTACACTTTGTTCATAATTTTGATGATCAATCCATGAAAAACTTCTACAGTCACTTTCAAGTTCATGCAATGCTTTTTCATTTAAATAAATATTATTAAGCTCCTTAACAAAAAATTTCATTTTTTGATGCTTTTCATATCCAAGTAACAGCCAGTCTAAATCTTTACTATAATTCCATTCTCTGAATTGAGCAAATTCATTACCCATAAATAATAGTTTTTTTCCTGGATGAGCAATCATATAAGAAAAAAATACTCTTAGATTAGCAAATTTTTGCCAATAATCTCCTGGCATTTTTTCTATTAATGATTTTTTTCCGTGGACAACTTCATCGTGAGATAATGGAAGTATAAAATTTTCAGAAAATGCATACATAAATGAAAAAGTAATTAAATTATGATGCCACTTTCTGTATATAGGATCCATTTCCATATACTTTAACATATCATTCATCCATCCCATATTCCACTTATAATCAAAACCAAGACCTCCTATTTCTGTAGCTCCAGTAACATGAGGCCATGATGTAGATTCTTCTGCAATCATTAAAGTTCCAGGATAATAAGTAGATATAGTCTTATTTAATTTTCTTAAAAATTCAATTGCACTTATATTTTCTCTACCACCATATGTGTTAGAACGCCACTGACCTTCTTTTTTTCCAGCATCTAAATAAAGCATATACGATACTGCATCTACTCTTAAACCATCTATATGATACTTATCAAACCAAAACATTGCGTTTGATATCAAAAAATTTACAACCTCATTTTTGCCATGGTCAAATATGGATGTTCCCCATTCTATATTTTCTGACATTAACTCATCATCATATTCATAAAGAGTGGTTCCATCAAATTTATAAAGTCCATGTTCATCCTTACAAAAATGACCAGGTACCCAATCTAAAATTACACCAATTCCTTTTTGATGGCATTTATCAATAAAATACATAAAATCTTCAGGTTTTCCATATCTACTCGTTATACTGTAATATCCTGTTATTTGATACCCCCATGACCCATCAAATGGATGTTCAGCAACGGGCAATAGTTCTATATGGGTATACCCCATAGATCTAATATAATCTATAATTTCATTAGCAATTTCTCTATAATTTAAAAATTTATTATTTTTATTTCTTTTCCATGAACCTAAATGAAGTTCGTAAATATTTATTGGTTTTTCATGCTTCGGCTCTTTTTTTCTTTTTTTCATCCAATCTTCATCATTCCATATATATTTATCTAATGAAGCAATTATAGAAGCAGTATTTGGCCTTATTTCAGAATGAAATCCATAAGGATCAGCTTTTAAAACTTTATTTCCATTTTGTGTATAAATTTCATACTTATATATATCCCCTTCACCTAAGTTTGAAATAAATATATTCCATATTCCTAGTTTTTCTATTTTTTTCATTGAATAATTACTTCCATCCCAAGAGTTAAAATTTCCTACAACATTAATTTTTTTAGCATTAGGGGCAAACACAGTAAAGCTTACTCCTTTTAACCCATTATATTCTAATAAGTGTGCACCTAAAAATTTATAACTTTTAAAGCATCTTCCTTGACAAAAATAGTAAGGATTAAAAAAGCTTTCAGGCAAATAATCAATCAAATTTTCATCCATAATAATCCCCCTGTATTTTGTTTTATCCTAAGAAATATATTCATCTTTTTTATAGTAACTCTAGATATTATTCTACTAATTATTAAATCTAATTGTTAAATTATGTATTATTTTTTAATTTAATTTTCTTTGTTCTCAAGCCAGTCATAATAAAATTTTGCTACTTCTTTTAATTCATCTCCAAATAATCCAATAACTTTTTTCTTGCCATGTTTAGATTGAAGTATGATTTTGCCTATTCTTCGATTATTTCTTTTAAACCTTATTATATTACCTCCATTCTCTATATTGCTCTTAATAGATTCGATTTTTTCATTCATATTCTCACCTCTCATAGGTTGTCCAAAATTCATATTTATATATTGTATACACTTATTAGTATAAATATGACTATAAATTATTTTCTTATAACAAAAAAGTCCTTAAAATGCTTAAGGACTTTTTTTATAATTAACTATATTTTTGTAATTATTTTATATATCATAGCAATACTTAATATATTGACTTCTATTTTTATCAAAGTTAAATCCTTTTTCCTGTAATTTATCTAAAATAAGCTTATCTAAAACATATGGCCCTTTTTCTTTACTTTCTTTTACATCAAGTAATTTAAATATAATTTCATAATTTCCTAATCTAAAAATAACTTTGTAATCTTGAATTTTTACCTGGGACTTTAACTTAAATTCACTTTCTAAACATTTTGCCACATAAAATACAAACTCCTCTTCTCCCATGTCTTTTGATATTAATTGTCTCATCCATCCTTTTGTATTTATAGTAATCCCTCCTAATAGTCTTTTTGTATTTTAGATATTTAATGTTATCATTAATTTTTGAATTAATCAATTTATTTTAGATTTTTTGTATTAAATTTAAATTAAGAAATTTAATACAAAAATAATGTTAGTTAACATAATATAATTATGGACAACTAGTTGTATTTTATTTTTGTTAATAAATTAATGTACTTATTGATGAATAAAAATTATTTTTTTTCATATACTATTTTTAAGATAATCAAAACAAGGAATTTCCTTATTCACTGATTATCTTCTATTAAAGGATAAGGAAATTTTTTACCTTATCCTTTAAGTTTATTATATATAAAATATAATTTTTAAATTATAATCCCCCGATTTTTATAGGGGGATTATTTAGTATATCTAGCTTTAAAGATTTTAATAGAATATATAACTTTTAATGAAGAAACAATGAATGCAATCCTTAGAAATATTCCCATTAAATGGAATATGAATCTAGTGTTCTATAAAAGTGCAATTTTACTTGAAAAATTTTACAGTTAAATAGCCAAAGTCATTTCTATGCAATTTTCAGATACTCAAAAATTTTATTAATAGGTTCACCTTGTATTGCAGCATTATAAATATTAATAACTTGTGTTTTTCTTAAATTGTTTTGTATTTTTTTAAATCCAGTGTTGAAACTTAAGGCTACGCCTGAACATAATTTGGAGTAAGTGTAAGCTACTAACATTATTATTAGATATCTAGTAATACTTTTTTGGCTTCTAACTTGATA
>NZ_FRAE01000091.1 GCF_900142235.1 Tepidibacter formicigenes DSM 15518
GATTGACCTTGAAGGAGATTTGGATTCTGAAGGTTTTAAAGGTTCTGAGGATGTAAGACCTGGTTTTCAAAATGTTAGAGCTAAATTTCATATAAAAGCTAATGCTTCTAAAGAAAAAATAGAAAAACTTGTTAAAAATATAGAGAGATTCTGCCCTGTTGGAGACTCTCTAGAAAATGGAGTTAATTTAACTACTGAATATGTACTAGAATAATAGTTTCTCAAGGAATAAAAAAATTCGCTTCATACTATCGCATGGCTCATGTCGCCAACGAGTCCTAACGGACTCCGTTGCTCAAAATAATTGATACTTTTATTCAGTTACCAAAGTTACAGTTTAAAAAATTTATAATTTCCTATAGAGTAATAAAGGATGGCAGAGCCATCCTTTATTTTGCTATATCCATATTTTCTATATATTCTAAATGAAGTACAGCTTTTTTTAATTTTAATGATTTTTGTACATCTATTATCCTTTGATTAGATGATCCCCTAAACTTTAAAAGTAAGCTTTTTTTAGATTCTATAAATTTACCATCAACAAGTGTATCTATATTTTCAAGAAGACTTTTCCATTTAAAGTATCTAGGATTTTTAGTATCTATAAGCTGTTCAAATGTATATCCACTATATGCCCAAATATCAAGTCCTAATTTTTTTGCTTCTTTACATATTTTAATTAGTGGATCTGGCTGTTCAAATGGTTCTCCACCTGATAAAGTTATTCCCCTCTGAAGTTTTAACTTTTTTATTTCATCTATTATATCTTTTACATCTACTTTAAATCCACCACTAAAATCATGAGTACTTGGATTATGACATCCCTTGCACTTATGATTACAACCTTGAGCCCATATTACAGTTCTAAGGCCTGGACCATCTACTATGCTGTCTATAGTCAGAGGAGATGCTAATCTTATTTTCATAATATCACCCCTAATACATTTAAGCATGTTTTATTCTATCTCTAACTTCTGCCCTTTTTGCATCATTAAATCTATCTACTGTTCCAACTAAATATCCTGTTATTCTTCTTATTCTTTCAAAGTATATTCCATCTTGTCCGTCTTTTCTTCCACATGCAGGACAAGTATCTTCTATAACTCCATTATATCCACAAACAGGATCTCTATCTACAGGATGATTTATACTTCCATATCCAATTCCTGATTCTTTCATAGCTCTTACTATACTTTCAAAGGCTTCTAAGTTATCTGATGGATTGCCATCAAGTTCTATATAACTTATATGTCCTGCATTAGTAAATTCATGATAAGGAGATTCTATGCTTATTTTTTCAAATGCAGAAATTTTATGATATACAGGAACATGAAAAGAATTTGTATAATACTCTTTATCAGTAACCCCTTCAATTTGTCCATATAATTTTTTATCAAGTCTTGTAAATCTTCCACTTAAACCTTCTGCCGGAGTAGCTATTAATGAAAAATTAAGATTATATTTTTCACTTGCTTCATCCATTTTTTCTCTCATATATTTTACTATTTTAATTCCTAATTCCTGTGCTTTTTTACTTTCTCCATGATGCTCACCAATTAATGCTTTTAAACATTCAGCAAGTCCTATAAATCCTAATGTTAATGTTCCATGCTTTATAATCTCTCTAAGATCATCATCCCAAGAAAGCTTATCTGAACCCATCCAAACACCTTGTCCCATTAAAAAAGGGAAATTTTTTACTTTTTTAGCTGCTTGAATTTCAAATCTTTCGATTAATTGATCTATAACTAAATTAATTTTTTCATCTAATTCTTTAAAAAATCCATCTAAATCATATTCTTTTTTATTCACCATTCCATGGTTTATTCCAATTCTAGGAAGATTTATGGTTGTAAATGAAAGGTTTCCTCTTCCTGTTACTATTTCAGGTCCACATACATTTCCTAATACTCTAGTTCTGCATCCCATATAAGTAGCTTCCGTCTCAGGTCTTCCTTCTTTATAGTACTTAAGATTAAAAGGAGCATCTAAGAAACTAAAGTTTGGAAATAATCTCTTAGAAGATACTCTGCAAGACAATTTAAATAAATCATAATTAGGATCTTCAGGATTTAAATTAACTCCTTCTTTTACTTTAAATATTACTATTGGAAAAATAGCTGTTTCTCCATTTCCTAGACCTTTCTCTAAAGATAGTAATAAGTTTTTACTAATCATTCTTCCTTCTTCGCTAATGTCTGTTCCAAAGTTTATACTTGAAAACGGAACTTGAGCACCAGCTCTTGAATGCATTGTATTTAAGTTATGAATAAACGCCTCCATGGCTTGATATGTTTTTCTATCAGTTTCTCTATAAGCTTCTCTATAAGCAAATTTTTGTATTTTTTGTGCTTCTTTTTCAGTCAATTTATAGTTACTCATTAATTTATCTTTTAAAGTATTTAATAAATCTTCATCTATTTTCAACGATATCTCTTTATTTAGATTTTCCTCTATTTCTTTTAATAAATTAGTTATATTTTTTATTTCAGTTTCATATAAATCATTATATATACATAAAGCTTTGTATATATTATCTCTATATAGTTTTTTAAATGTCTTTTTTACACCTTTTGCTAGTCCATAATCAAAGAATGGAACACTTTGTCCTCCATGCTGATCATTTTGATTGCTTTGAATAGCTATTGCTGCAAGCGCTCCATAGCTTAATATATCTTGAGGCTCTCTTAAAAATCCATGACCAGTAGAAAATCCACCTTCAAATAATTTAGATACATCTATCTGACAGCAAGTTAATGTTCCCATGTTTAAAAAATCCATATCATGTATATGTATATCTCCTTTATCATGGGCAATTGCATGTTCAGGCTTTATAACAAATTCTTTGCAAAATTCCTTAGATACAGCACTTCCATATTGAAGCATAGTACCCATAGCAGTATTTCCATCTATATTTGCATTCTCTCTTTTTATGTCAGCACTATTTGCATCCAAAAACGTTATTTCTTTTATGGCTCTCATAAGCCTAGTTTTTGAATTTCTTATTCTACTTCTTTCAGCTCTATATAGAATATATGCTTCGCTAGTTTTAGCATGACCTGTTTCTATTAAAGTTTTTACAACAGCATCTTGTACATCTTCAACATTTGGTATTTGTCCTATAAATCTTCTATTTAAAAGGCCTATAACTTCATCCGCTAAGCTTTCAGCCATACTATAATCAGGTAGTTTTCCTTCTTTTTTAGCAACTTCACTTGCTGCTAAAAATATAGCTCTAGTTACTTTATCTTTACTAAAATTTATGATTCTTCCATCTCTCTTTTTTACTTTTTCTATCACTTATAAAACCCCTTTCCACAGTATATTGTGGATTAACTGTTGATAACCACAATATATAGTTGATAACAACCAAAAAAAATCCCCTTTAACCTTGTTAAAGGGTTTTTTAAGTTTTAACTATATTTAGATTATCAAAATTGTAATCATTAGTCAAACAGGCTCAAAGTATTGCAAATACATGTTCGTTTTTTTGAAACTAAGTATTTATAATGGTTTCGTTTTGGAGAAAATTTTACCTAAAATATTTATAGGGCAAGAAACTATTTTTCTTAAATTATCTAAATAATCTTCTTTCATGGTAATAATAACAGATGTAGCAGGCCCTGATGATTTTTTAAAATCAATGTTAGTATTAAAATAATCTATTTTCATATTTGTAATTTTTTCTATAGTCCTGCATTCATAACCTATCCCTTTAGATCCTACAGGAATAATATTACTGATATAATTTAAATCTAATATTTTTTTAAAATCATAAAATGAAATAATATCATTATCTTCATTTATATTAATTTCACTTCCTACCTTAGGAAGACCTAATAATACTACTAAATCATTATTTTTAACTTTATTATTTTTTATATATTCTTTTTTTAATGTTCCAATAACTGTTAACCCTAAAAATGTTTGTGCTACTTTGAAATTTTCCTCTGTACTACCATTAATAGGAATATCTAAGTTGTTATCAGTTAAAAATTTCTTAATTCCATCTATTATTTCATAGCCTCCACTTTTCATAGAAACTCCTATATTATCAACTACCACTATAGGTTTTGCTTTAACTGACATGATTTCCATCATGCAAACTCTAGTTGTAAAATAAGAGACTATATCTAGGGAAGCTTTAACTACATCTAACTCTTTATTTCCAACCCCTGCACAAGAATCACAAGATATAACTAAATACTCATCTTTATTTAAATTTATAAAAGTTAAATCCCTATAAGTTTTCAAAATTTATTCCTCACCCTCTAATATTTCATATATCTTGTTCATGTCAAGGCTTGATCTAACTATGTTAGCTAGTTTATCATACTCTCTTTCTTTAAACTCCTTGAATGATTTTACACTACTTTCTATTTCATCTAATCCTCTCATCTTTCTTATATTATTAAGTAAACTTCTTGTAAAGTTTATATTATCGAATATTCCATGTATATACGACCCCACTACATTTCCTTCTATATTTATAGCTCCTTCTAGCTCACTTGTATTTTCTTCTACTCTTTTAATAATTTTATCTAAATATCTGGAATTTCTCCCCACAGTACTTCTTCCCATATGAATTTCATATCCTTCAACTTTAACACCTTCAAGTCCAGCTAAGTATCCTCTTACATTATTTTGTATTACTGCTTCAACTTGAGTTGTTATTTTTTCTCCTTCAAATGTGGTCTCTATATCTAAAAGCCCTATACCATTAATTTCTTTTATTCCACATTCTATTCCTTCAGGATCGTATAATTTCTTCCCTAACATTTGATATCCTCCACAAATACCAAATATAAGTTTTCCTCTTTTGTGAAGGTCATTTATTTTCCTCTCAAGACCGCTTTCTCTAAGATATATTAAATCTTCTATTGTATTTTTACTTCCTGGTATTATTAATATATCAGGATCTCCTATAGATTCTCCTCTCATTACATATCTCAAATTTACATCTTCTTGAGTTTCAAACACATTAAAGTCAGTAAAATTAGAAACATGAGGTAGGTATAAAACTTCTACATTAACTTCACCTTTTTCTTTTGAGCTTTTTCTTCTAAATCTATCTGCTAGACTGTCTTCATCTTCTATTTTTAAATTACTATAAGGTATAACTCCAAGAACAGGAACTTTTATTATATCCTCAATCATTTTTATCCCTGGCTCAAGAATCTTTATATCTCCTCTAAATTTATTTATTATAACTCCTTTAACTCTTTTTCTTTCTTCTTCAGTAAGAAGCATCATAGTTCCTGCAAGAGAAGCAAATACCCCTCCTCTATCTATATCTCCTATTATTATAACTGGAGAATCTGAAATCTTTGCCATTCCCATGTTTACAACATCATTTTCTCTTAAGTTTATTTCCGCAGGACTTCCTGCTCCTTCCAAAACTACAATATCATACTCATTAGAAAGATTTTCGTATATATCTTTTATCATGCTTTCAAGCTGTGGTTTGAATTTATGATACTCTTGAGCATCCATATTTTCATGAACTTTTCCATTAAGTATAACTTGTGCCTTTTTATCTGTAGTCGGTTTTAAAAGTATAGGATTCATTCTAACATCAGGCTCAAGTCCTGCTGCTTCTGCTTGAAATACTTGGGCTCTTCCCATCTCAAGTCCTTCTTTTGTTATAAAAGAATTCAAAGCCATATTTTGAGATTTAAATGGAGCTACTTTATATCCATCTTGTTTAAATATTCTACAAAATGCAGCTGTAATTAAACTCTTTCCAACCCCAGATGCTGTTCCTTGAAGCATAACAGATTTTCCCATTTTTATTCCCCCTAAAATTTATTTTTATATTTTTAATTTCTCATAAAGACATACTTAAATTTTAACATCTTTAGTTTAAAAATATCAATTATAATGTATAATTTAGTTATATTTAAATTAGCGAAACTATTAATATATTCAGGAGGAATTAATATGCTTTCTAAAAAGTTAAATATCATAACACCATCTTTTACTATTGGAATAAGCAGTAAAGTTAATGAACTTAAAAGTAGAGGTATAGAAGTAGTAAACTTAAGTATAGGAGAACCTGATTTTAATGTACCAAGTAAGGCTAAGGATGAAATCATTAAGGCAGTAAATAACAATAAGACTAAATATGATATGGTTTCTGGAATTGAAGAGCTTAAGAAAGCTATAGTAGAGAAATTAAAAAGTGAAAATAATACATACTACGATTTAGATGAAATTGTTGTTTCAAACGGAGCAAAACATTCTATAACTAATGCTTTAATAGCTCTTTTAGATCCTCAAGATGAAGTTTTAATACCAAAGCCCTATTGGGTTAGTTATCCTGAGATGATTAAACTAGTTGGTGCAATACCAATATTTCTAGATACTAATAAAAATAATAACTTCAAAATTACAGCAGATCAAATACAAAAAAATATAACTTCTAAAACTAAAATGATTTTTATAACGAATCCTTCTAATCCAACAGGTGCTATTTATAGTGAACAAGAGCTCAAAGAAATAGTAGATGTATGCTTAAAAAATAATATTTATATATTAGCAGATGAAATATATGAGAAAATATGCTATGAAAACACTTTTACAAGTATAGCTTCATTATCATCTGAAGCTAAAAACATTACTATTACTGTTAATGGTTTTTCTAAATCTTTTGCAATGACAGGATTAAGACTTGGATACTCTGCATCTAATAAAATTATATCTAAGGCTATATCAACTGTACAAGGTCATTTGGTTTCTCATCCATCTACTATATCTCAATGGGCTGGATATGGAGCTTTAAAGTACTGTAAAGAGGACATTAAAAATATGGTTGAAATATATAAAGAAAAAAGAGATTTAGCAATATCTATGTTATCAGAAATAAGAGATTTAGACTTTATATATCCACAAGGTGCTTTTTATATGTTCATAGATATATCCAAATTAAAATATAAAATTAAACATAAAGACAGCTTTTCTATAGATTTTTGTAATAAATTACTTGAAAATAATAAAGTAGCAGTAGTTCCTGGAATAGCATTTGGAATAGATGACTTTATAAGAATTTCATATGCATGTAGTAATGAAAATATTATAACAGGAATTAAAGGGATAAGAGATTTTGTAGAAAGTTTATAATTACTGTATATTATAAAAGACTTTAGATTGTAAAAGATAAACTCCTATATAATTTTTATAATATTGGAGTTTATCTTTTTATTTTAGGTCTTTTTTCAAAAAATAAAAAAAATTACGTGGCTACGTCCTACTCTCCCAGGAGGCTTCCCTCCAAGTACCATCGGCGCTAAGGAGCTTAACTTCTGTGTTCGGAATGGGAACAGGTGTATCCTCCTTGCTATTGTAACCACATAATTTTAAGATTATTTTGATTTTTCTTTAAGTTTATTTGTCGGACAATAAGTATTTTATCATTTTTATTTAATCTTGTCAACTTATTTTTTGAAATATTTAATACTTTCAAAACTGCACAAATTAATTTAAGCAACGGAATTCGTTAGAATTCGTTGGCGCGATGCAATTTATTGCATTTTTGGTCAAGTCCTCGACCTATTAGTATCCATAAGCT
>NZ_FRAE01000132.1 GCF_900142235.1 Tepidibacter formicigenes DSM 15518
TTTGCTACTTCATCTGTTGTAACTATTTGACCACCTGTTTTATCCTTTTCTATTATAAGAGTATTCATTTTAGCTCTAGCTCCATAAAGTCCTGCTGAAAGTCCAGCAGGTCCTGCTCCTATTACTATTAAATCATATATCATTTCCATATTAACACCCTCTTTTCTGTATTAATTTTTTATAAGCATTATCAATATTAATCTTAATAATGTTCAGATAATTAAATATTTAAAATTTAGACATTTTCTTTTTTAAGCTCTTTAAATAATGCAAAACAACCCAAAATCATTATTATTGCAAATGGGAATGCTGCAGCTATTGACGCTATTTGCAGTGTTTTAAGTCCTCCTCCAAGAAGTAATGCAAATGCCATAAGAGATTGAACAACACCCCAAATTATTTTTTTTCTTGTACTTGGGTTTAAGTCTCCATTTGAAGACATCATTCCAAGAACAAATGTCGCTGAATCTGCAGATGTAACAAAGAATGTACATAATAATACTACTGCTACAAATGATATTATCATTCCTAAAGGATATTTACTCATTACAACAAAGAATGCAGTTTCTGTAACTTTAATTGCCTCTTGAGCTATTCCTTCTCCAAGATTTATACCTAAAGTTCCAAATACAGCAAACCATAAGAAGCTTCCTAGTGTTGGAACTAAAAGAACTCCTATAATAAATTCTCTTATAGTTCTACCTCTTGAGATGCGGGCTATAAATGTTCCAACAAATGGAGCCCAAGCAATCCACCATGCCCAGTAGAATAATGTCCATCCCCCTAACCATGAGTTATCTCCAAAAGGCTCAATATGGAAACTATCTGCTATAAATCCACCTAAATATTGTCCAATCCCATTAGTGAAAGAGTTAATTATTTTTATAGTTGGTCCTAGTAAGAAGGCTAAAATCATTAATGTAAAGGCTATACCTAAATTAAGATTTGATAAAAACTTAATCCCTTTATCAAGACCTGTAACTGCTGAAAGCATAAATAAAATTGTAACTATAACTATGATTATAATTTGAGAAACAGTGTTAGCTGGAATACCAAAAAGATAATTAAGACCACTGTTTATTTGAAGAGTTCCAAGTCCAAGAGAAGTTGCAACCCCTGCAACAGTTGCAAATATAGCTAATATATCTATACATTTTCCTATTGGTCCATTTACTCCTTTTTCCCCTAGTATAGGAGTGAAAATATTACTAATAAGACCAGGTGCATTTTTTCTAAATTGAAAATAAGCAAGAGCTAGTGCTAAAACACTGTAGTTTGCCCACGGATGAAATCCCCAGTGGAAAAAAGAAGTTTTAATAGCAAGATTAGCCGCCTGTGGAGTACCTGCTTGGGCCATTCCCATAGGAGGATTTACAAAATGATTAAGAGGCTCTGCAACTCCCCAAAAAACAAGTCCTATACCCATACCTGCACTAAATAGCATCGCAAACCATGAAACATAACTGTATTCTGGCTGTGAATCATCTGGTCCAAGTTTAATTTTTCCGTATTTACTGCAAGCTAATCCTATTGCAACTAATACAAAGAAAAACATTGATAAAAGATACATCCATCCAAAAGTATCACGTAAAAATACATATAATCCATTTGCTGCTTTCCCAAATCCATCTGGAGAAAGTAATCCCCAACCAACTATTGCAAATACAACGGCTAACGAGACATAAAATACTTTATTATCTGCCTTTTTATTATTCAAAATATTTTCCCCACTTTCTTTAACAGAAGTATTTTTATCACTCAAAATAACTCCCCCTTTAAATTATAGGAGATATATAAATATATCTCCTAGCTTATATATCCTTCTTTTGCTAATATATCAGAAGCTTTTTCAACCTTTTCTTCATTTACCATAACTATTGGTCCAGTACATCCCATTCCACTTTCTGCATATACTCCATTTTTCCATAGAGCTCTTACTGCATCTT
>NZ_FRAE01000069.1 GCF_900142235.1 Tepidibacter formicigenes DSM 15518
CAAGAGCTTAGGGATTTTAGTTGCCATGGGTATCGTGAGCTTATGTGCTTTTTATATAGAAATTTTGCTATGCAAAGTTTATTAATAGGAGATAGCCCAAAAGATGCAGCAAAAGAAGCTCAGAGAATGATGCTTGAGTTTAATCAAAGATTTAAAAAACCACTTATAGAAAAGAATGTTGAAAGTAAGACAAGAAATATAGAGAGAAAACAGTATAATTTTAAAAATGAAACCATAATTACAATGCTTAATATAAAGGACCATGAACAAAGGGAACTCAAAACGATAATAGATGATAATGAATATATGAGAAGACAAAGAGAGTATGACAAAAGAAGAGATGAAATAAGAAAAGAAAAAAGAAAGAAAGCTCGTAGAAATGAACAGGGGTTAACTAAAAAACAAGCAGAATTGAAAGAATTAAAAATTAAAATTATTGAACTTAGAGAACAAAAATTAAGTTATAGAGAAATAGCATCTAAATTAAATGTTTCATTAGGAAAAGTACAAAGAGCTTTAAAATGCAATTATTAGAGGTGTATCGAAAAATGTCCCGTCTTATATGGGAAGTACTTTTACTTCATTCTGGGGGTAGTATCGGTTCCCTCACTACCCCCACAAGTTTTTTATGGGTTGTTCTTGTACTTTTCAGATTACTTTTCATTGTTTTCCCTTATTTGTATTAACAGTGCTTTTATTTATACAGTCATTTATGCATAAGGTTAAAACTATTATTGAAAAGTATAAACCCATTATTGAAGCATTAAAATTAATAAAAAAATATTCTAAATAAACAGTATTTCTATATGTTCTTACTGTTTATTTAGGCTAGAGTCTATTCAAATGCAATTTTGACAGAATTAATTTTCCCCTAGCTTAAAATATAGAATATTCAACAAAATTACATTTAATTTCTAAACAAATTCCACTTACAAGCTATATGATTACTAAATTAGCATTATTTTACATAAAAAGTCAAATTATACCCGTTTACAGATTATTATATAAATTCGCTTGGGTTTAGTATAAGCTGACAATTTTTTTATAAAAAAAGGGGGATTTGTATGGAATTATACGATTTATTGCAAAGAGCTAAAAATAACGATAAGGATGCTGCCTATGAAATTATAAAAGATTTTAATCCTACATTAAAAAAACTTAGTAATAGTTTACATCATGAAGAAGCAGAAACTGATTTGATTATTGAGCTTTTGAAATTAATACAAATTGATATTGCTAAATTTAATAATTCAAATAATAAGCAAATTGCTAAATACATACATATACATTTGAAAAAAAGGACTTTAGATTTACTTAAGAGTAATGAAAATAAATTTAAAGAGTACTTGGAAATAAACCACGATATATTAGCTGATGAAAGTATAGTTGATATAGAAATTTCTGTTTTAACATCGATATTAATTGAATCCTTAGTTAGTCAGCAAAGGGATATTATTACTATGGAATTTATACATGGTTTTTCTGAAAAAGACATAGCCAGAATACTAGGTATTAGTAGACAAGCTGTTAATAGAACTAAAAATAGAGCTTTAAAGAATCTAAGAAAAATTTATATAGAGGATGGAGGTGAATCAATTGGAAGAAAAAATAATAGAACTAGCCTCCAGTCAAGGAATATGGACACTATTAACAGTTGCTTTAATATTCTATATTCTCAAAAATCAAGAAAAAAGGGATCTTCGTCAAGAAGAAAGAGAAATTAAGTATCAAAATATTATATCTAACTTAACTGAAAAGCTAAATTTAGTAGAAGATATCAGAGAAGATGTATCAGAAATTAAAAGTTACGTTTTCAATAAAGAAGCTTAAAGTCTAGTTATAGACACATGTTTTAAAAAATTTATTTAAGTGGTTTACATTTTGACTATAAAGATCGCTTGTATATAGTGAGAAGGAAATAACCGGTTAAAAATTCTCAAGATATAAATTTGAAGGTGTGTGAGCAAGATGAAAATTATAGAAACAAACTTAGCATTTAGAAATACTTTCAGAAAAATGAATAAACCTTCTATAATAGTTATTCATCATGCTGCACATAGTAGTGCAACTGTAGATGACATACATAGGTGGTATAAACAAAATGGATGGAGTGGATTTGGATATCATTTTTATATAACAAAAGATGGACAAATCTACAGGGGCAGGCCTGAAAACACCATAGGAGCTCATTGCAAAGGCTACAATCAAAGTTCTGCAGGTATATGTCTACAGGGTAACTTTGAAGTAGAAAAAGTAAGTGAAATTCAATTAAAGGCTATTATAGATTTATGCCAAGACTTATGTAGCACATACAGTATAAGTACTATATATGGCCATAGAGAATTAAAAAGTACAAGCTGTCCTGGACTAAACTTTCCTTTAATGGAAGTAAGACAGATGATATTTGAAGGTTTTGATACCTATACAGTTAAACCAGGAGATACTCTATGGTCAATAGCAAGAGATTATAATTTAACAGTTTTAAAGCTCATGGAACTTAATGAGCTAAAGGGGAGTTTAATTTATCCTAATCAAATATTAAAAATTATGTAGAGAAGAAAAGGAGAGATTTATTATGTCTATAAAAATAACTTCAGCATGTATTTATTGCCCACCTAAACTAGCAGATAAAAGAGTTATAAAAGATAGTACAACTATTGATAGGGATACAATAAATAAAATAGTAGATCAATGGGATGATTCAGATTTTCCTGATGACATTGAAGGACTTGCAGCATCTGTAGTTGCTGCTGGTATTGGATATATTTTAAGAGGTGGATCTTTAGGAGATACAGTCAAAGTACAAGTAGAGAGTCTTATGTCCGCTTTAAAAGCTGGTCTAGTAGATGCACTTATTGGACTTGGTTTATATAAATTATTAAAGAATGAAGTTTCTTTATCATCGAAAACAAAGAAGTCCTTAAGAAAATTAAGTGGATCAGATTTTAAGTTAGATTTTGAACTAACATATAGACAATCTGGAAGTAACGATGGTGCATATTGGATTACTGATTGCACTCTTTCTGAAAAATAAAAATTTTGATTATAAAAATAGTAGAAGGTAATTACCTTCTACTATTTTTATAATATATATATAGTTGTATTAGAATATTTGTACAAATGACTATAATAACTGTTCTTCGTGGGATAAATTCTAAATAATAAAGTATTATACATACTGATATAATTGCTATTATACATAAAACATCCTTTATCAAAATAAATACACCTCATTTTCTGATTTAATAGAAGTTTTGTTATAATCTAATCATTAGTTTTATGCGCTTCAATTATATCATATATATATAAATAGGATACTTTTATTTATGAATTAATTTTTCTTTTAATAGTGATATAATTTAATAAAATGACTATTGGGGGATTATTCATGAAACAAAATTGGCAAATGGATGAATTGATAGAATACTTTACATTTCTACCACATGAATTAAGTTCTATTGGAAATAAAACAGGAGCAAATCGACTTGGATTTGCAGTTTTGTTTAAATACTTTCAATATGAAGCTCGTTTTCCCAGTAATAAAAGTGATATTCCTAAAGCTATTATTCAATACATTGCAAAACAATTAGACTTAGATCCTAATACTTTATATAACTATGATTGGACTGGTCGAAGTATTCAATATCATAAGGCTCAAATTAGAGATTTCTTTGGTTTTAAATTAGTAACAGTAAATGATACACAAGAAGTTACTGATTGGCTAATTAAACATATTAATCATCATAATGCTGAAGCTGAATATTTAAAAACTGAAGCTTATAAAAAATTTAGAGAAATGAAAATAGAACCACCTACTCCAGAGCGAATTGATCGCATTGTAAAATCAGTTATACATAATTATGAAACTCAATTTTTTAAAGAAACCTTTAGTAAAATACCTAAAAATTCCTTATCTAAAATAGATATACTTATTAATAATTTCATTTCATATGATGATTCTTTTTTATCATTTAGTGAATTAAGATCTGATCCTGGAAGAATCGGACTTGAAAGTGTATTTATTGAAACCAAAAAATTACGAACTATTCAAGAAATATCTCTTCCTGATGATTTATTCCAACATGTTCCCTATAAAATATTAAAAAAATATAAACAAAGAGCAATATCTGAAGATATTCGTGAATTAAGAAGACATGCTGAAGAAGCACGATATACTCTACTTGCTAGTTTCTTTTACCTAAGAAAAATGGAGATTATTGATAATATAATAGAGCTGCTTATTCTGATTATTCATAGAATTGGTGTTAGAGCTGAGCGTAGAGTGGATAAGGAGATTATCAATGATTTAAAAAAAGTATCAGGAAAGACAAATATTCTATTTAAAATGGCAGAAATAGCAATAGAAAATCCTGAAGGCACTATCAAAGATATGATTTATCCAATAGTAAATGAAGATACACTAAAATCTTTGGTAAAAGAATTTAAAAACACAGGAGCTGCATATAAGCAAAAAGTACATACAGTTATGAGAGCTTCCTTCAGTAGACACTATCGTAGAATGGTACCAGAAATACTAAATGTACTTGACTTTAGATCTAACAATAAAATTCATAAACCTGTTATTGAAGCTCTTGAATTAATTAAAAAATATGCTAATGATAGATTTATATATTTTTCAATATTAGATAATATACCTATAGAAGGTGTCATTCGCCCTATGTGGCAGAATTTTATTATAGAAAGAGATGAACAAGGACAGGAGAGAATAAATAGAATTAATTATGAAATATGTGTTCTACAGGCATTAAGAGATAAGCTTCGCTGTAAAGAAATATGGGCAGTAGGAGCTTATAAATATCGTAATCCTGATGAAAATCTTCCTTCTGATTTTGAAGAAAATATAGAAGAACACTACAAAGCTTTGAAAAAGCCAATGGATGTAGAATTGCTAATATCAAATCTTAAGAAAGAAATGACAACATCATTAATCAAACTAGATGAAGGTATTCTAAAGAATCCCAAAGTACGCATTCTTTCAAAAGGGAATGGATGGATTTCATTATCTCCTAGTGAACCTCAACCTGAATCTAAAAATCTAGTGAAACTCAAAACAGAAATAGCAAAATTATGGCCAATGACTAGCTTATTAGATATTTTAAAAGAAACAGATTTACAGTTATCTTTTACAGATTATTTTAAGACAATGGCTACACATGAACGTTTAGAGCGTTCCATTATACAAAAACGACTTATACTCTCTTTATATGGTTTAGGGTCAAATACAGGATTAAAGCGTATGTCATCAGGGAATCATGGAGAAATTTATAAAGATTTATTATATATCAAAAGAAAATTTATAATTTAGTCCGTAAAACCACTGTGCCTTGTGCCTGTGGATGTAAGGACTTTAAAAGAGTGGGATTAAATGTCCCACTCTTTTAACTAAACAAGCTTTTGATTTTGTATATACTTTTGAATTATTTCAGAACTTACTGCTCCAGCAGTTCCAACATAATAACCTTTACTCCATAATCCACTCCCCCAAAACTTAGATTTCTTTAAATTTGGAAAAGCTTTAAATATCCAGTAAGCTGATACACTTTTAAGTATTTTTACTATTTCAGTGGGAGCAATTGTTGGTGGAGCAGATATGAATAAGTGAACATGGTCGGGCATTATTTCTTTTTCAATAAGTTCAAAACCATAGTTATAACAAGTAGTTCGAAATATCTTCAATAGTTCAGTTTCTAAATCATCTTTAAATATAGAATGCCTATATTTAGGACAGAAAACTATATGATAGTTAATATTGTAAATGCTATGACTTGTTTTTTTCACTTTCGTATCTTTCAATTATAAGTTTCATTCCTTCCTCAATAAGGTCGTTAGCATTAACTTTTGTTTGTTTTTCAGCACTTACTTTAAGTGCAAGTATTTTAATTTTAGAATATAATTCAGTATCTAAAGTGGTATTAATACTTTTACGTGTCATTTAAATCACCTCATATTAACTATATCATATAGTTGACAAAGTTTCAATAAGATGTTATGATAACTATATCAACTATATGAAGGAGGTGAGAAAATGAAGTTATCATTTAAATTTAAACCAAGTTTTACGGTAGAACAATTGAAAATAATAGAAGAATTATCTTATCATACAACTAAATTATACAATGTAGCTAACTATGACTTAAGAGAGAATGGGTTTAAAAGCTATGTAGATATTGAAAATACTTTTAAATCTAATTGGCATTGTGACTTTTTACACAGCCATACAAGACAACAAGCATTTAAGATATTAGAGCAGAATTGGAAGTCATATTTTGCAAGTATTAAAGATTATAAAGTAAATCCACATAAATATAATGGACTTCCTAAACCACCAAAGTTTAAGAATATGGAAGATAGAAGAAATGAAATTATATTTACTAATCTTGCTATAAGATTTCAAGACAATATATTGAAATTATCCTTATCTAAAGCAATTAAATCTATATTTGAGGTAGAGAGTTTAAATCTTGAGGTTTCTAACAAACTTCAAAGCCTTATGAATTGGAAGGAATTGCAACAAGTTAGAATTAAATGGGATAATTCTTTAAAACAATGGTATTTAATTGCAATCTACAAAAAACAAGAATTAGAACAAAATGTTAATAACACTAATGTTATGGCAATAGATTTAGGTTTAGATAATTTAGCTACATTAACATTCAAAGAAAATTCAAAGAACTACTTATTTTGTGGGAAAAAACTTAAATCAGTTAATGCTTATACTAATAAAAAAATAGCATATTTACAATCTATTGAAATGAAGAAATGTGGTTCTGATAAATTCAAAAATACTAAGGAAATCAATAGACTAAGAAGATATAGAAATAATTATATCAATGATTATCTTCACAAAGTTAGTAAGAATATTATTGATAAAGCAATAGAACATGATGTTAGGAAAATAGTGATAGGTAAACTTAAAGGTATTAAGCAAAACATGAATTATAATAAAGGTTTTGTTCAAATTCCTATTCAAAGATTAGCAGAACTTATAGAATATAAGGCTAAATTAAATGGAGTAGAAGTTAAATACAAAGAAGAAAGTTACACAAGTGGCTGTAGTGCTTTTGACTTAGAACCAATAACTAAAAAGAACTATGATAAAACTCGTAGAGTTGTTAGAGGATTATTCAAAAGTGGCTATGGATTTGTAAATTCAGATGTAAACGGTAGTTTGAATATATTAAGAAAAGAAGAGAAATGTATTCCCAAGTTAGTTGAAACTATGAGGGATAAGGGCAAGTGTTCTCGCCCGTTAAGAATAAGGGTTGCTTGTTAACTCAAGTCGAAAGTTAAATACCAAACTTCTTACAAAGAAGCCACATCCCCTTGTGGGTGTGGTAGTTCACGTATAATGAGTTCGGGTTCAAATGTAAAAAAAATCATTATATTCAAAAAGGAGGAAGTAAAATAAAAAAAATAAGCAAATTATTATTAACATTTACACTATTAGTGGCATTATTTATACCATCAATGAGTTTTGCAGCGTCTTGGAATAGTTTTCCAGTGGATAATTATGGTGATTATACTACACAAACATTTTATAACAATGGAGATCCTGGTATATCATTATGGATGAATAACAATAGCGAAAGTTCAAGATCTTACACTATAGAATTAGAATATAGACAGCCTAGTGGAAGATGGACTGTTATTGACGAACAAAGTGGATCTATAAGAGGTGGTAGTTCAAAATCTATATATTTTAACACAGATACATATTATAAAGGCAATATGCGTTATGTAATTACTGCTAGCTCATCTTTAAAATATGATGGAAAAGTTTCTTATTATAGATAATTTAATATAATAACTTAAAAAGTTCGAGGTTTCCTCGAACTTTTTTTACAATATATACATTAAAAGTAAATTAATTGATTTAGATGTCGATATAATATATAGTAATTGTTTTAAGTTTGAAAATGAAAGGAGTTTTTAGATTATGAATATAAATAGTATTAGACCATCTAATAGCTATTCTTTAAATAATAGTAAAACAAATAAAGATAATAATATTTCATTTAATGAAACATTAAATAAGGAGATTAAAAATACTCAAAATGATATTGTAAGTAAACAACCAATAAATTCAAATGAATTATCTATGAATAATAAAATTATTACATACAACAAAAATAGAGAACTTTTATTTAATACAGAATCAAAAAATACTTTAAATAAACATTCTATTGAAAATGATAATTTTGGTCCTGAATTATATAATTCAGAAAGTTATTATAGATATACAATTAGAGATACAGGGGAAAAAGTTTTTGATTTAACTGAAATGGCAGATAAATTTGAAAACAAACTAGCTTTTCCAGATGTAGAAGTAACTAAACATAACTTTAAAGATGGTGAAGCAACTACCTTTAATGCCTATTTTATTAAACCAGGAGATTCTAATGAATTAACTAGGGTTAATGTAGATATAAAAGACTTTGAATATAGCGTTCCAATGGATGAAGAAAAATTTAAGAATACTGTAGGAAAAGCTATGATGCTTATAGATAAAAAGTTATCTTTAATTCATAAATTAGGAGATGTAGTTCCAGAAGATATAGGTACTCCAGACTTTCAATATAACAAATCTACTGGAGAACTAGATTTTAACCCACTTATTGATTCAATGAAAAATAGTCTAAAATCTAGAATTAATGGTACTTATCCAGAAGGAAATGAAAGTATAAATTATTCAGTAGACGAACAAACTCTACAAAATTTATTAAAAGAATTCGAAGATTTTGTTTTAAAAATTGGATTAGGTAGTGAAGAATAAATTTCATTCAAATTAATATCTATTCAAGTCAGGCTAATATTAGGTACATTTTCACAAAGCTTCTCAACCTAAAATTAGCCTAATATAAATATCCGTGTTCTGTATAGTTTAGAATATTTAGAATTGCTATGTTTCAGATACTTCACTTAAACTTTTATACAAAGTAGATTTTGACACATTTAAAGTTTTACAGATCTCTTTAACAGAAATATTCTTATCTGCCATCATAGATTTAGCCATTATAAGTTTATTTTCATCCATCTTCTTTGGCCTTCCTCCAATTCTTCCTCTGGCTCTTGCAGCAGAAAGACCTGCCATTGTTCTTTCTCTTATTATATCTCGCTCAAATTCTGCAAGTGAAGCAAATATATGAAACATTAACCTACCTGTTGAAGTAGTTGTATCTATACTTTCCTTAAGACTTATAAATCCGATTTTTCTTTCATTTAATTCATTTACAATCTCTATAAGATGTTTTAAAGACCTTCCTGCTCTATCTAATTTCCAAACAACTATAATATCATTTTCTCTCGCATATTCAAAAGCTTCTTTAAGTCCAGTTCTTTCACATTTAGATCCAGAAACTATATCCGTAAAAATTTTATCACAACCATATTTTTTTAGTTCGTCAATTTGCATGTCTAAATTTTGATCTCTAGTTGATACTCTTGCATATCCTATTTTCATGTCAAATTCCTCCAATTGTATATAATATCAAACTTAATTGTCCTATAACTTAAAGGTGTAGTCAAGTTTTAAGACTTTGATTTTAGGATAAGATTTAGGACTATTTCTAATGTTTTTATTAGTATTTTTCTGTTATTTTAAATTCGTCCTAAAAACCCTCGTTTTATAGTATAATTTAGATTATAATGTAAAATATTGGAGATGATACTTTATGAAAAGGAATTGGGAGTTAGAAGAATTAATTGAACATTTTACGATTATGCCTAATGAGATGTCTCTTATTGGAAATAAGTCAGGTGAAACCAGGCTTGGCTTTATAGTTCTTTTAAAATTTTTTCAGTTTGAAGCAAGATTTCCAGATTCAAAACATGAAATTGAAAAAGTAATAATTGAGTATATAGCAAAACAGATACAAGTTAAATCAACGTTATTTGAAAGGTATGATATGAACAGTAGAACTTATTATAATCATAAAGCTCAAATTAGAGATTTTTTTGGATTCCGTGAGTCTACTAATGAAGATGCAAATAATATTACGAAGTGGTTGTCTAAACGTACAATTTATAAGGATACAAATACAGCTACTTTAAAAGAGATTATATATAACAAATTTAGAGAATCTCATATAGAACCACCTAGTCTAGATCGTGTGAATCGTATAGCTAAATCTGCAATGTATTCTTATGAAAAACAATTTTTTCAAGAAACATATAGCAAGTTATCTAATGAATCTATTACTATTATGGATTCTTTAATAGTCAACTTAAGTGCTTATGAAAGTAATGAAATAGATTGTAATGATAAAAACGTTCATTTGTCTTTTAGTGATTTAAGATCTGATCCAGGACGGATTGGACTGGAAAGTATTTTTAGAGAAATAATGAAACTTAAAACCATTCGCCAAATTAATCTTCCCGATAATCTTTTTAATAATATTTCTCAAAAGGTTATTAAAAAATATAAACAAAGAGTTGCATCTGAAGATTTGCGTGAATTACGTAGGCATCCAGAACCGCTAAGATATACTTTGTTATCAGCTTTTTTTTGGCTCAGATGTAGAGAAATTACAGATAATCTTATTGAGTTACTTATACAAATTATACATAGGATAGGTGTACGTGCAGAAAGAAAAGTCGAAAAAGAGTTTATAAATGATTTTAAACGTGTTAACGGGAAAACAAATATCCTCTTTAAAATGGCTGATGCAGCATTAAATAATCCTGATGGTATTGTAAAAGAGGTATTATTTCCTATAGTAAATGAAAATACTCTTACTTCATTAGTTAAAGAATTCAAAAATACAGGTTCAGCTTATAAGAAAAAAGTGTATACCCTAATGAGATTATCATATGCAAACCATTACAGACGCATGGTTCCAGAAATACTTGATATACTTGAATTTAGGTCTAATAATGAAGTTCATAAACCTATAATAAAAGCATTAGAGATTATTAGAAAGTATTATAATATTGGAACTCATTATTTTTCTAACACTGAAATTATTCCTATTGATGGAGTTATAAAACCAGGTATGAAGGATGCTGTAATAGAAAAAGATGATAATGGCCAAGAACGTATAAATAGAATGAATTATGAAATTGTTACACTACAGACTTTAAGAGATAAACTTCGTTGTAAGGAAATATGGGTTATAGGAGCAGATAGGTATAGAAATCCCGATGAAGATTTACCAATTGATTTTGAAAATCGTAGGGAAGAACATTATAAAGCTTTAAAGCAGCCATTAAATTCAGAAGCATTTATAAGTAGTATAAAAGATGCTATGTATAATGGTTTAACAAAATTGGATATTGGTATGCCTAAAAATCCTAAAGTTCGCTTATCCATTAAAAATAATAAAGGATGGATAACCGTATCACCAAGCGATCCACAGCCTGAACCAGTTAACCTTATGAAATTAAAATCAGAAGTAATGAGACAATGGCCAATGACTAATTTACTTGATATTTTAAAAGAAAGTGATCTTAGGATTTCCTTTACTGATAGTTTTAAAACAATGGCAGCACATGAAAGACTTGACCGTGATACTATTCAAAAAAGACTCATTCTTGCCTTGTATGGTTTAGGAACAAATACAGGACTAAAACGTGTTTCTGCTGGGAATCATGGGGAAAACTATAAGGATTTATTATATATTCGTAAGAAGTTTATAAATAAAGATAATCTTCGTAATGCAATATCCTCTATAGTTAACGCTATCCTTAAAAATCGTGTAGAAGATATTTGGGGTGAAGCTACAACAACTTGTGCTTCAGATAGCAAAAAGTTTGGAGCCTGGGATCAGAATCTAATGACAGAATGGCATATTAGATATAGAGGAAGAGGGGTTATGATATATTGGCATGTAGAAAAGAATTCTACCTGTGTTTATTCTCAATTAAAAACATGCTCATCTTCAGAAGTATCGGCAATGATAGAAGGGTTGTTAAAACATTGTACTGATATGGAAATTGAAAAAAACTTTGTTGATTCTCATGGACAAAGTGAAGTCGCTTTTGCATTTTCTCATTTATTAGGGTTTAACCTTATGCCTAGACTTAAAGCTATTTACAAACAAAAATTATATCGTCCCGATACTGGTATAAGTGATGCTTTTCCTAACTTGCAACCAATATTAACAAGACCTATTAATTGGGAACTTATACGACAGCAATATGATCAAATGATAAAATATGCTACAGCTCTTAGGTTAGGAACTGCTGAAACAGAAGCTATATTAAAAAGATTTACTAGAAATAACTTGAAACATCCTACATACCAAGCATTGTGTGAATTAGGTAAAGCAATAAAAACTATATTTCTTTGTGAATATTTAAATTCTGAATCTCTTAGAATTGAAATAAATGAAGGTTTAAATGTAGTTGAAAATTGGAATTCTGCCAATAGTTTTATATTTTATGGTAAGGGTGGCGAAATTTGCACGAATAGATTAGAGGATCAAGAAATTTCAGTTTTATCCTTGCACTTACTCCAGAATTGTCTTGTATATATAAACACATTAATGATACAACAAATATTATCTCAAAAGAAATGGTATGAAATGATGACTTCGGAAGATTTCAGAGCATTAACTCCACTTATTTATACACATGTAAATCCATATGGGAATTTCGATTTAGATATGTCACAAAGAATTCCTATTGATGCGTATACAGCATAAATTTAAAATGGTGAAGTATTAATACTTCACCATTCATTTCCAAAATAAAATACTATCTAGAGATTTGAAGTTACAGTTTCAAGCTAAGTAATTGCAACCTTTTTAAGCTTACTTTTCAGTACAGAACACGGATGCTGGTAATACCCCTTATAAGTGGGAGCCTGTTGGTGATGTAATGACTACTTATATTGGATAATTAAATTTTTTTATAAAGTAAATATTTAAAATTTAACTTATTTAAATATTTGTGGATTTTGAACATATAATTCAATATATCCACATCTAGGACACACATAAGAATTAATATGATCTTTCTTATTTGAAAATAATTTTTTAGGTTTCATACCTAAAGAGAAAACATCATAATAAGTTATAATTCTTGATTTTTTCATTGATTCTTTGCATTTAGGACAATTGTATTCCATATTCAATCTCCTTTCTTTTCTATAGCAATTCTATCTATTAGAAAATAATAACCACTTAGAGAAGTCATGTAATTAATGCCTATACATTCAATTTCAGGAAATAGTAAACTAATAATATATAAATAAACTTGATTAAAGTATAATATCATATATTGTAAAAATTTTCAATTTGATGTAAATTTATTATATTGAATAAATTGATTTTAGATTGTTTTATAAATTCTACTTTGGGGTAGTGCTCACAAAGCGTAAATTTACCACGTTAATCCAATTATTTACAATTCAGCTTTGTTCTTTGAATATTTCGACTTAGAATTAATAGATAAAGGTTCTAACTCGTTAAATTATATAAAATCAGTGCAATGCATTGAAAATTCTAGGGTTTAATCATTTAGTGATAAAGCTCTTATTTTTTTGCTTAAAATTAGTTAGTTAAAATACGATAATAGTATTGATAATACTAACTAAGCAAGGGACAAAAATGAGAACTAACAATAATAAAAAAGGAAGCAAGACAGTGGATCCAATAAAAAGCAAAAGGGAAATTCAAGCAGTTAAAAATTATTTATCAGGAAAAAATCTAAGAGATTGTACACTGTTTATTGTAGGTATAAATTCAGCTCTAAGAGTCAGCGATATTCTAAAATTAAAATGGAGAGATGTTTTTTATGAAACCGGAGAAATAAAAAAAGAAATTAGATTGATTGAAAAGAAGACAAATAAACAAAAGGGTTTTCCAATAAATAAATCCATGCAAAAATCTCTTTTGCAGTATTTTGAATGTGTAAATCAACCAGACAATAATGAATATATCTTTAAATCAAGACAAGGATGTAATAGTCCTTTGAGTACAAAAATGGCTTGGAAGCACGGTGTGCCAATTGAGACTCTTATGAAAATACTAAACCACAGTTCTCAATCCGTAACAAAACGATATATTGGGGTATGGCCACATAGCCATCAAGCTAAGGATTTTCAATGAGTGATGTTTGATATGATTTATAATAAATCAATTTCATACCTGTAAATATATAT
>NZ_FRAE01000123.1 GCF_900142235.1 Tepidibacter formicigenes DSM 15518
GGTTTAGCAGGTGTGAAAATAGATGGTAAATGGGGTTCAATAGATAAAACAGGAAAAATAAGAATTGAGCCTAAATATGAGTATTTATACAGTTTTGAAAATGGGGTAGCTATGGTAGATCAACATCATAAGATTATAAATAAAGAAGACAAAACTATATTTGAATCTGAGAGTGGTGTATTTAGGATTTATAGATTAGATGAAGGCATGCTTTATATAGTTACTAATGAAGGAAACACTATAATTATAGATAAATATGGAAATGAAATCTCAAAAAAACCTTCTACTTAAAAAAGTAGAAGGTTTTAAAAAAATTTACACTATATAAACAGTTTTTAAAATCCATTTAAAGCAGGTGTCCATTGTTGTAAGAGTTCTTCAAATTTATAGATGATAGGGGATAAAGGCATTAATGCACTATATATTGCCCCAAGAGTCATTGTCACCCCTCCAGCTTCTATAATTATAATTAAACCTAAAATTGCAACAAGAGCTATTTCTGCTGTGATTAATCCTTTTTTAACATCATCTAAATCTATATTTATATCGAAAGTAGCTCTTACAAATAATGTTCTACCATTAAAATCAATAGGAAGAGAATCGATACCATAATGTTGTAAAACATCTTCTAATTCTGCAGCATACTGCATTTCAAATAGAGTAAAGGAAAATTTTTCATCGTCTAAATTAGGACGAGCAGCTACGAAGCTAATACCAGTTAAATCAACATCTTTAAGAAAGTTATCAGATATAATTCTTAAGTTTTTTAATTTTTCTAGCAAGTTATCTAAATCTTCTCCGCTACAAGTTACATTTGGTAAACTTAAGTTGTCTACTTGAAAATTTTTAATGTTAAGAGATCCTGCATTAATGTGATTAGCAGTGCTAGAATTATCTTTGTTTATTCCAGCTGAAAGAGTTAAAGATAAACATTTATTTATTTTATAAGTCTTCTCAAATTTAGTATCTAAGAAAAAATCTTTTTGCCAATAATCTTTTACATCAAGGAATGTATTGACAAATTGCATTATAAATGATTCGTCTATATGTTTATATATTGCTTCATTATACTTATTAGAATGTGGATTATTAGTATTTCCGCTATTATTAACATGTTTGCTATACTCTTTATTTATATGATTTATTGTAAATGGATCAGCTACTCCTAACTTTTCAGTTTCTTTGTAGTAACTTAAATAATTTTTTAAATATTTTTCTTGGAAAGATTTAACCGCTTTTTGTGTGGATTCTCCGTATTTATCATCGATTTTAATATTATAAAGTCCTAATTTATGAAGCTTTTCTTGTAAAACTTTTACTTTTGGATGTTTACAGTAGTTATAAAATTCAAGATTATTTTGTCTAAGTACTTTAGATATTGTTTTTATAGTACTTAATCGTGTTATTCCATCTACATAAATCCAATTATTTTTTTGGAAAGATTTAATTGCTTTTTCTGTGGAGTCTCCATATTTACCATCTGCTCCATATTTCCCTATATCATAACCTAAGGTTTTTAAATCTGTTTGTAATATTTCAACCCTAGGATCATAAGATAATTTTCTTTGAAGGTAAATACTTTCGGAAGGTGTTCCTGTAGTTACTGCGTATCCTCCTGACCATGCTGTTTCTGTACCATCAGATGCTATAGATTTTAAGTAAACTATATATTTCTGACCATATACTGGCATTTCAATTACAAAAGAATTACCTGTAGTTTCTTGTAGTTTATTTTTTTGAGAATCTCCTAGTATTGTTTTTACTGAATCTTTACCTTTGTTGAATGTTATTGTTATAGTTCTTTCGTTTGAACTAAATTTAACATTACTAGGCATTTGAGCATTTGTAACTGGAATATTGATACTATTTGTTCTGACTTTATCTACATCCGATTTAAACTTAGCCCAGTTTTGATTATTTTCACCACAGAACAATTTAGGGCAGTCTTTATGAGTAAAATCATAATGTCTCAATAGGTCTGTTTGAGTATTTAAATTATACTTATCTAATAAATTGGCTGCAAGTCTAACTAATGTTGTGTATGTTTTTGAATTATAATTACCATTAGCATCTTCATGACACGACTCTACACCAATTGTCCAATCATTATGCATTCTTGAGCTTCCAGATTTAAATCTAGTGTTTGCTAAGTTAGTATATGAAGATCCTCCTGCATGAAAAGCACAGTTTTCTTCTTTAACAGCTTGAACAACTTCACCATTTAAGCCAACTATGTAGTGAGCAGAAGCAGATCTATCTGTATTAGCAAAATAATTTCTATTAGCTATAGCTGTTGATTTTGGATTTCCAATCCAGTGAATTACTATTGCTTTGATAGAATTTCCATGCTTTCTACTACGATAGTTTTTTGAAATTAGGTTAACATTAACTGTATAATTTGATTGATTTGGATTATATATATTATAGCCACCTATAGGAGGTTCTATTATTTCTCTATTTCTAAGAGCAGTATCAATAGCAGCTCTAGTGTCTTTACCAACGATACCATCAGCACTTAAACCGTGAGCACTTTGGAACTTAATAACGGCAGATTTTAAGCCATTACCAAATATACCGTCAATCCCATTAACAT
>NZ_FRAE01000030.1 GCF_900142235.1 Tepidibacter formicigenes DSM 15518
ATCATAGATTCAAGAGAAAAATTTCTTTTACGTCCAAAATTAGAATAATATTTTTGATAAAAAGAAAGTGGGATGAAATCACTAATATCAAAAAAATGATTTAACATAGAAAGTAAATTGTATTGATTTTGATTAAAAAACTTTTCAAAATCAGAAGAAATATTAGAAAAGTTTAATTGTTTAGCTTGAACTGGCATAAGTTTTTCCTCCTTTTTTCATTTTGAGTTATACACATCTAGTTAATGTATATATACCCAAAATGGGGGAAACTTAGCCATTTCTATAAATTTAAATGTAGTATTTATGCGAGTTGTAGAGTTCTGCAACGAGCTAATCATTTATAACAAAAGGGGGGAGTAGATATTAGAGATTGGATAAAGTAAGTTTACTATAGTAACTTAGCTGTGGATTTTATGAAAACGATTTTTAAGAGGGAAGATTAAAAGTATAAAACATAGGATTTAAATAAGATACTTATGAAAAACAAATAGGAGGAGAGTTATGAGTGAAATTACAGTAAAGAACAAAAGGCCTTTTGGTTTTTATGTTTGCTCTATTGCATTTATGTTAGAAAGAATGGCATATTATTCTGCTAAGTATCTAATCTTTGTTTTTGTAACTGCTACTGTTTTAACAGGGGGATTAGGCCTTACAAAAGTTGAAGCTGCACTAATACAATCAAATCTTGTTGCATTTACATATCTTGCACCAGTTATAGGAGGATATATTTCTGATAGATATATAGGAGCAAGGTACTGTGTTCCAGTAGGACTACTTTTGATGGCTGGAGGATACTACTTTGGAGCAACTGCAACAAATGCTACTGGTATGAATATGTTGGTAATATTTGTTGCAATAGGTACAGGTCTTTTTAAAGGTAACGTTTCTGCAATTAGTGGATCTTTGTTTAAGGATAAAGAACAGCTAGATTCAGCATTTTCAATGCAATACTCTTTTGTTAATATTGGAGCTTTTATAGGAACTACGGCTGTAGGGATTCTTGTAGCATCAACATTTGCACAAGGTGAAGTTCAAGGTTTTAGATCTGCTTTTAAATTATGTAGTATTATTTGTGTAATTGATGCTCTGTGGTTTTTATTTGGTACGAAATTTCTTGGAGAAGTAGGGAAAAAACCATTCAAACTTGGAAAAAATACTGAAGTTAAAGAGGAAACTGAAGTTAAACCATTGACAAGAACTGAAAAAAGAAAAGTTTTTGCTATTATACTTGTATCTATGTTTTCAGTAGTATTTTGGGTATTCTGGTACTTAACTTATTTAGCTGCTTATGATTATGGTGGTCAATATATAAATATGGTTGTTGGAGGATTTGAAGTTCCTCTTTCATGGTTTGACTCGCTAAATTCATTTACATGTATTGCTCTTGGACCAGTATTTGGTGCACTTTGGTTTAAGTTATCAAAGAGACCTCAAGGTGATTTGAGTTTATTTAAAAAATTAGCCCTAGGTCTTACTTTTCTCGGTATATCTTTCTTAATGCTTGTATTTGCAGAAATTTCAAGAGGTGTAGGTGCAGATGCCACATCTAAAGCAAGCCTTATTTACCTTTTTGCATTTGGGTTGCTTTTAAGTATAGGAGAAATGCTATTCTCACCACTTGGTAATTCTTTTGTAACTAAATATGCACCAAATAAAATTTACTCTGTATTACTTGGGGTTTGGACTTTTGCTACATTTGTAGCTGGAAAATCATATGGATACCTATACGCATTTGCTTCAAAATTCAGTATAATACAGGCATATGTTGCAATCCCAATCATTTTATTCATATGTGCAATACTATTATTCTTCTCTGATAAAAAGCTAGTAAAATTGCTTGAAGATGAAGAATCGGTTCAAAATAAACAAACTGTATAAAATAATAATATATATAATGATTAAGGAGGAAATGAACTTGAAACTTAACAGACTTGAAAATGTACTTGATTCAATGAAAAAAGCAAATATACCTCAGCTTATAATTTCAGATCCAGCTTCAATATTTTATCTTACAGGAAAATGGATTCATCCAGGTGAAAGGATGCTTGCCTTATATATAAGTCTTGATGGAAACCATAAGCTTTTTATAAATGAGCTTTTTCCTGTACATGAGGATTTAGGAGCTGAAAAGATATGGTTTAGTGACACTGACGATTGTATAAAGTTACTTTCTGAAAATATATGTAAAGATAAACCTATTGGAATAGATAAAAACTGGCCTTCTAGATTCTTACTAGATCTTATGAAAAATAATGGGGCAAGTTCTTATGTAAATGGATCTTTTATTGTAGATAAAGCAAGGATGATAAAAGACAAAGAAGAAATAGAACTTATGAAAAATGCTTCAAGGATTAACGATATGGCCATGGAGAAGATTATAAATCTTACTTTAGAAGGTCACAGTGAAAAGAAAATGAGTGGACTACTTCTTTCAATATATGAAGAACTTGGAGCAGAAGGGTTTTCATTTGATCCAATTATAGGATACGGAGCAAATGCTGCAAATCCACACCATGCCCCAGGGAATTCAACTCCAACTAAAGGGGATAGTATAATACTTGATATAGGCTGTATAAAAGACTCATACTGCTCTGATATGACAAGAACAGTATTTTTCAAAAGCGTCTCAGATAAATCAAAAGAGGTTTTTGAAACGGTACTTGAGGCTAATAAAAGGGCTATAGAAATTATAAAGCCAGGAGTTAGATTCTGCGATGTAGATTTTGCAGCAAGAAACTACATAGAGTCAAAGGGTTATGGCAAATACTTTACTCATAGGACTGGACATTCTATAGGAATAGAGGTTCATGATTTTGGTGATGTATCTTCAACAAATACTGATATACTAAAGCCGGGTATGATATTTTCAGTAGAGCCGGGAATATATCTTCCTGGAGAAGTAGGAGTGAGGATAGAAGATTTAGTACTTGTAACAGAAAATGGATATGAGGTTCTTAACAAAGCTAATAAGGAGCTACAAGTAATAGGATAGTGTTTATATTATAAAGTTATAATTAGTTAAAAAAGTCACGGGTTAAATCCGTGACTTTTTTGTTAATTTTAGATATAATAAAGCGTCTGTTTTATTATATCTAAAATTAACAGTTAGAAAGGTAGTATAAGAATGAGTAATAATAAGTATATGATAAATAACTATAGAAATATTGCTAATAATTTTTATGAAGAAGGACAAATATTAAAAGCACTTAAATTTTATGATAAAGCCTACAAATGTGAAGGTGGAAATAAAGATATAGATTTATTACTAGATATTTTATTTGAATATGCTAAAAAGAATGAGGAATTAGAATCTTTAAGAAATCTTAAAGCTTATAAGGCAATGTTTGAAAATTAGCTTGTAATGTATAATATAATTTGATAATATTGCTTTATGCGTTTGAACTAAAGATAAGCAGGTGATGATATGACAGATAATAAATTTTTACCAATTAGTAAACAAGATATGATAGATAGAGGATGGGAACAATTAGATTTCGTTTTAGTTACAGGAGATGCTTATGTAGACCATCATAGCTTTGGTACAGCAATAATTTCAAGAGTTTTAGAAAATGCAGGATATAAAGTAGGTATAATAGCTCAACCAGATTGGAAAAGTGTAGATGACTTCAAAAGATTAGGTAGACCAAGATTAGGATTTCTAGTGAATGCAGGTAATATGGATTCGATGGTTAATCATTATACTGTAAGTAAAAGAAGAAGAGAAAAAGATTTTTATTCTCCTGGTGGAAAAATGGGATTAAGACCTGATAGAGCAACAATAGTTTATTGCAATAGAATAAGAGAAGCTTATAAAGATATTCCTATTATAATAGGAGGAGTAGAAGCAAGTCTTAGAAGATTTGCACATTATGATTATTGGGAAAATAAAGTAAGAAAATCTATGCTTATAGATAGTGGCGCAGATGTATTAATATATGGTATGGGAGAAAGGCCAGTAGTTGAATTGGCTGATAATTTAAATGATGGATTTGATATAAAATATATAAGACACATTGATGGGACATGCTATATTATAGATTCTTTAGAAGAATTGTATGATGATTATATAGAAATTCCATCTTATAAAGAAGTATCTAAGGATAAATATAAATATGCACAGGCTTTTAAAATACAATATGAAGAACAAGACCCAGTTAGAGGAAAAGTTTTAGTACAAAAGCATGTAAATAAATATTTAGTTCAAAATAAACCTCAAATGCCTTTAAGTAGAGAAGAATTAGATAAAGTTTATTCACTTCCTTATCAAAAAAATTATCATCCTATATATGAAAAACAAGGCAAAGTACCAGCGATTGAGGAAGTCAAGTTTAGTATAGTAAGTTCAAGAGGTTGTTTTGGAAGTTGTTCATTTTGTGCTATAACGTTTCATCAAGGAAGAATTGTGCAAAGTAGAAGTGAAGAGTCTATATTAGAAGAAGCAAAAGAAATTACAAAATACCCCGATTTTAAAGGGTATATACATGATGTAGGAGGACCTACTGCTAATTTTAGAAAACCTGCTTGTAAGAAACAATTAAAATTAGGTGCTTGTAAAAATAAGCAGTGTTTATACCCTGATCCTTGCAAAAACTTAGATGTTGATCATGGAGAATATTTAGGGCTTCTTAGAAAATTAAGAAAATTACCTAATATTAAAAAAGTATTTGTTAGATCTGGTCTTAGATATGATTATATTATGGCAGATAAAAAAGATACTTTCTTTAAAGAACTTGTTGAGCATCATGTAAGTGGACAGTTAAAGGTAGCACCAGAGCATGTATCTTCTCAGGTATTAAAATATATGGGAAAACCAGCAGGAAAGACTTATGATAAATTTAGAGAGAAATTTTTTAGAATAAATGAGAAGCTAGGTAAAAAGCAGTATATAATACCATATTTAATGTCTAGTCATCCTGGAAGTACATTAGAATCAGCAATAGAGCTTGCTGAATATTTAAGAGATATTCACTATCAACCAGAGCAGGTTCAGGATTTTTATCCAACACCTGGAACGCTTTCAACGGCTATGTTTTATACAGGACTTGATCCAAGAACAATGAAAGAAGTTTATGTACCAAAAAGTAAAAGTGAAAAAGCAATGCAAAGAGCACTACTTCAATATAGAAATCCTAAAAATTATGATTTGGTATATTCAGCTTTAATGAAAGCAAACAGACAAGATCTTATTGGCTATGGATTAAAGTGTCTAATAAAGCCTAAGGGAGATAAAAGAAAAAAAGAAGAATATACTAAGGATAGGTTTAAAAAATCAAATAAAAAATATAATAATAAAAGAAATAAAAATAAAGATAAAATAAGAAAAAAGAGATAAAATAAAAAGTCTTAATATTGCTTGTTACAATATTGAGACTTTTTATTTTGTTAATACTATATAAAGTGTAGTTGACATGTTTAGCATCATCAAATTATAATTACATAGTAATATTTTAAGAAAAGAGGTATATTATGTCTAATCAAAAGAAAACAACAAAAGCAGTAGCATTAGTTATGATAATAATGATATTAAGTAGATTGCTTGGTTTTGTTCGTGAAGTTATAATGACGAATAAATTTGGAAGAGGAATGGAAACGGATGCATTTTTTGCTGCATTTACAATTCCGGACGTTATGTATTATTTATTAGTTGGAGGAGCTTTAAGCTCAGCTTTTATTCCTGTTTTTACTAGCTATTTATCAAAAGGTGATGAAGAAGAAGCTTGGAAGGTAGCATCTACGTTTATAAATGTTTCTATTATTTTACTTTTAGTATTATCAGTATTAGGTATGATATTTGCAGACTATTTAGTTCCTCTTGTAGCTTATAATTTTAAAGGAGAGCAACTATCCCTTACAGTTGAACTTACTAGATTTATGTTCCCCGCTGTTACTTTTACAGCACTTGCAGGACTCGAAACAGGTGTTTTAAATTCATATAAAATATTTAATGCTCCATCAATAGGTCCTATTTTATATAATGTAGGTATTATTTTAGGAACTATATTTTTATCATCTAAGTTTGGAATAAAAGGTATGGCCATAGGGGTTGTATTTGGTGCTGTATCAAACTTTTTATTTCAATTTATATTTGTGGCAAAAAAGGCAAAAAATTATAAATTTACACTTGATTTAAAACATCCTGGAGTTAGAAAAATATTTAAGTTAATTCTTCCAGCACTTATAGGTCTTTCTGTTACTCAAATTAATCTTGTAGTTAATCAAAATATAGCATCAGGATTTGATGAGGGAAGTATTACGGCACTTAGACTTGCTAATAGAATAATGCAGCTTCCTCTTGGAATTTTTTCTGTAAGTATTGCTACAGTAATTTTTCCAACAATAACATCTCAGATTGCAAAGGGAGAGATAAAAGAATTTAGAGAAACTTTTTCAATGGGAATGAGAAATATATTTTTTGTTACAATTCCATCAGCTATAGGACTTATGACTATAGGGGTTTCTTTGATTAGGTTATTATTCGTTCGTGGAGCATTTAAAGAAAACGATGCACAAATTACTGCAAGTATTTTAATTTTTTATACATTAGGACTTGCTTTTCAGGGAGGAGTGCAACTGCTTACTAGGGGATTTTATGCAAATCAAGATACAAAAACACCTGTTAAAATAAGCTTTATAGCAGTTTTAGGAAATATATTATTAAGTTTATTTTTAGGACTTGCTACGCCAATGAGAGTAAAAGGACTGGCTCTTGCATACTCTATTACAAGTTTTATAAATATGAGTATGCTGTTTAATACTCTTAGAAAAAAAATGGGAGGAATAAGTGGAAAAGAAATAGTAGTGTCCTCGCTTAAAACTACATTTGCATCTATTATTATGGGAATATCTATTGTTATTTTAAATTTAATATTTAGTAAATATTTTAATATACATAATAAACAAATTCAATTTATTCAAGTAAGTATAGGAGTTTTATTAGGAGCAGGAGTATTTTTATTTACAGCAAATATTCTTAAAATGCAAGAAGTAAGGGATATAACGATGATATTAAGAAGAAAGAAGGCTGGGAATTAAATCCTAGCTTTTTCTAATTGGATAAAAAAATTTTTACAATGAAAATTTTTTTGTCTGAATGTTGACAAAGTTACTTGGGTATAATATACTTAAATTAGAATTCAGAGTTTTTTACTAGGAATTAAAAGAGGTGATATATTGAAATTATCTACAAAAGGAAGATATGGTTTAAAAGCAATGTTTCAATTAGCTTTAAATGAAAGTAAAGGGCCAGTTCCTTTAAAATACATAGCACAAAGGCAGAATTTATCTGATCAATACCTAGAGCAAATATTTTCTTCTCTTAGAAAAGCAGGTCTTGTAAAAAGTATAAGAGGAGCTCAAGGAGGGTATTTGCTTTCAAGAGATGCAAGTAAAATTACTGTAGGAGACATAATAAGAGTTCTAGAAGGCCCTGTAGCTCCTTCAGATTGTGTATTAGATGATGAAAGTGATTGCAAAAAATCAGGTCATTGTGTAACTCAGGTTGTATGGGAAAAAATAAAAGAAAGTGTAGAATCTGTAATAGATTCTATTACTCTACAAAATATGATAGATGATCATAAAAACAAAATGAAAAATATAAATGAGTAGGGGGATAAGTCAAATGGAAAAGAGAAATATTTATATGGATTATGCGGCAACAACTCCTGTTAAAAAAGAAGTACTTGAAGCTATGCTTCCATATTATCATGATTTATTTGGAAATGCTTCAAGTGTTCATGTATTTGGTAGAGGAGTAAAAGGAGCTTTAGATAAAGCTAGAGATGAAGTAGCAAAACTTATAAATGCAGATTCTTCAGAAATTTATTTTACAGGTGGAGGATCTGAATCAGATAACTGGGCAATAAAAGGAGTAGCATTTGCTAATAAAGACAAAGGAAATCATATTATAACTACTAAAATAGAGCATCATGCAGTTCTTCATACTTGTGAGTATTTAGAAAAACACCATGGCTTTGAAGTAACTTATCTAAATGTGGATGAAGATGGTAGAATAAACTTAGAAGAACTTAAAAATTCTATAACTGATAAAACTATACTTATATCTATAATGTTTGCAAATAATGAAATAGGAACAATTCAACCTATAAAAGAAATAGCACAAATAGCTAAGGAAAAAGGGATATTATTCCATACAGATGGTGTACAGGCATTAGGAAATATACCTATAGATGTAAAAGATTTAGGTATAGATTTAATGGCTATGTCAGCTCATAAGATATATGGACCAAAAGGAGTAGGAGCATTATATATCAGAAAAGGTGTTAAGCTTCATTCTATAATACATGGAGGAGCTCAAGAAAAGAGAAGAAGAGCGGGAACTGAAAACATAGCAGGTATAGTTGGGTTTGGTAAAGCAGCAGAGCTTGCTAGAATTCATTTAGATGAACATATTGAAAAACTTACAAAACTTAGAGATAAACTTATAAAAGGAGTTTTAGAGAAAATACCTTATACAAGATTAAATGGAAGCTTAAAGCATAGACTTCCTGGAAATGCTAACTTTTGTTTTGAATTCATAGAAGGAGAATCTCTTCTTTTAAGTCTTGATATTGTTGGAATAGCAGGATCTAGTGGTTCAGCATGTACTTCGGGTTCTTTAGATCCATCACATGTTTTAATGGCTATAGGACTTACTCATGAAATAGCACATGGATCTTTAAGACTATCACTTGGAGACATGAATACAGAAGAAGATATTGACTATGTCTTAGAACATCTTCCAAAGATTGTAGAAAGATTAAGAGCAATGTCACCATTATATGAAAAGGTAGCTAAAGGAGGAAATTAATCATGTACAGTGAAAAAGTAATGGATCATTTTATGAACCCAAGAAATGTTGGGGAAATAGAAAATGCAGATGGTATAGGAGAAGTAGGAAACGTTAAATGTGGAGATATAATGAAAATATATCTTAAAATAGAAGAAAATATAATAAAGGATGTTAAATTTAAAACTTTTGGATGCGGATCTGCAATAGCAACATCAAGTATGGCTACAGAAATGATAATAGGTAAAAGTATTGAAGAAGCTTTAAAGCTTACAAATAAAGCAGTAGCAGAAGCTTTAGATGGTCTTCCACCTGTTAAAATGCACTGTTCAGTTTTAGCTGAACAAGCTGTTAAATCTGCAATAATTGATTATGCTAAGAAAAACAACATTCATATAGATGGACTTGAAGATATTAAAATAGATGATGATCATGACCATCATCACGATATAGAAGAAGAGTAGTAAAAAATTACCCGGGAAAATCCCGGGTTTAATTTTGAAAAATTGACAAAAATAAATGTACTGAGGTGATAAATTTGAAAAAGAAAGTAATGATAGGAATGAGTGGAGGAGTAGATAGTTCTGTTGCAGCATACTTATTAAAAGAACAAGGTTATGATGTAATTGGAGTTACAATGAAGCTTTGGCAGGATGAAGATGAAGAATTAATAGAAAAAGAAGGAGGATGCTGTTCATTATCTGCAGTAGAAGATGCAAGAAGAGTTGCAGATAAAATAGGAATTCCTTTTTATGTTATGAATTTCAAAGATGTGTTTAAAGAAAAGGTAATAGATTATTTTATAGACGAATATATAAAAGGAAGAACTCCAAATCCTTGTATTGCATGTAATAAACATATAAAATCGGGTGAATTTTTTGAAAAAGCAAAAAAAATAGGTTGTGACTATATAGCTACAGGACATTATGCAAAAATAGAATTTGATGAAAACTTAAATAGATATTTACTAAAAAAATCTATTACAGATGCAAAGGACCAAACTTATGCACTGTATAATATGACTCAACACGAGCTTAAACATACATTATTTCCACTTGGATATTATACAAAAGATAAAATAAGGGAAATAGCTCAGGAAATAGGATTAGTTGTTGCAAATAAGCCTGATAGTCAAGAAATATGCTTTGTAAAAGATAATGATTATGCAAAATATGTAAAAGAGCATAGTAATAAAAAGATAAAAGAAGGATATTTTATTGATAAAGAGGGAAATATATTAGGAAAACACAAAGGAATTGTAAATTATACTATTGGACAAAGAAAAGGACTTGGAATCGCTCTTGGAAAACCAATGTTTGTAGTAGATATATTACCTAAAAAAAATGCAGTAGTATTAGGAGAGCATGATGAAGTTTTTAGCAAAGGATTAATAGCAAGTAATGTAAACTTCATACCTTTTGATGATATAAAAGAGCCTATAAGAGTTAAAGCTAAAATAAGATATTCGGCAAAGCCGCAAGATGCTACAATTTATAAAGAAGAAAATGACAAGATAAAAATAGTATTTGATGAAATGCAAAGAGCAATAACTCCAGGACAATCTGTTGTAATGTATGACAATGATATTGTAGTTGGTGGAGGAATAATAGAAAAAAGAATATAAACTTGTAAATTTTACTCAGTATATATTCACTTCTTTCGCAAAAAATATTCTTAAGAAAGGGGTGAAAGTATGAGAAGAAATACAAATATAGTAAATCCTATGGTTCTAGGTGGAGTTTTAGGTGCTGCAGCTTCTATGTATGCTGTATCTAAAATGAATATGGGTCAAAGAAGAATGGTTTACAAAACTGGTAGAAATATGGCAAGGTTTGCTGGTAGAATGATGAATAGAATGGATAGAAATTGGTTTTAATTAATTTGTTGACATATTTGAATTTCTTATATAAAATCTAAATATGTAAAAATTAATATATCAAATACTGTGAAGAGGACTAGTAAATTAGCTGATTCTTATAGAGAGGGAACCCATGGCTGGAAGGTTCCTAGATAGGTTAGTTGAAGCTACCTTGGAGTAATAACTTTGAAACTTAGTAGAAGTTATCGGAAAAATTCCGTTAAAATTAAGGTTTATTTTATCCTAAGTGGCTGCAATGCAGTAAATAGGGTGGTACCGCGAGAAGTATCCCTCGTCCCTATGTTTTTCATAGAGATGAGGGTTTTATTTTTTGTACATAAAGGAGGAAATAAAATGAAAAAATTAGGATTAAATGAAATTAGAAGTAGATTTTTAGAATTTTTTGAATCAAAGGGTCATTTAGCAAAGGGAAGCTTTCCATTGGTTCCTCAAAATGATCCAAGCTTACTGCTTATAAATGCGGGTATGGCTCCACTTAAAAATTATTTTATGGGTAAAGAAGTACCGCCAAATAAGAGAATGGCTACTTGTCAGAAGTGTATAAGAACGGGAGATATAGAAAATGTAGGTAAAACAGCAAGGCATGCAACACTTTTTGAAATGTTAGGAAACTTTTCATTTGGAGATTATTTCAAAAGAGAATCAATAAAATGGGGATGGGAATTTGTGACAAAGCATCTTGAAATTCCTGAAGAAAAAGTATGGGTATCTATATACGAAAATGATGATGAAGCATTTGAAATATGGAATAAAGAAGTAGGATTTCCAGCTCAGAGAATAGTAAGACTAGGAAAAGAAGATAACTTCTGGGAAATAGGAACAGGACCATGTGGACCATGTTCAGAACTTTATTATGACAGAGGAGAAAAATATGGATGTAATAGCCCAGATTGTAAGCCAGGCTGTGATTGTGATAGATATATAGAATTTTGGAATCATGTATTTACTCAATTTGATAAAGATGAAGATGGAAACTACAACCCTCTTCCTAATCCAAATATAGACACAGGAATGGGGCTTGAAAGAATAGCTTGTATAATGCAGGATGTTGACAATATATTTGAAATAGACACCATAAAACATATATTAAATGGAGTATTGGAAATTACGAATGTAGAATATGGAAAAAATGAAAAAACTGATACATCTATAAGAATAATTACAGACCATATAAGAGCAGTTACTTTCCTTGTTGCTGATGGAGTACTGCCTTCAAATGAAGGAAGAGGGTATGTACTTAGAAGACTTTTAAGAAGAGCTGCAAGACATGGAAAGCTTTTAGGAATAAAAGAAGGATTCTTATATAAATTAATGGATAAGGTTGTAGAAGTTAGTGGTGATGCTTATCCTGAACTTATAGAAAAGAAAGACTATATCAGAAAAGTATTAAAAATAGAAGAAGAAAGATTTGAAGAAACAATAGACCAAGGTATGGAAATACTAAAAGGATATATAAATAAATTAAAAGAAAATAATAAGAAAGTTTTATCTGGTGAAAATGCATTCAAGCTTTATGATACTTATGGATTCCCTATAGATTTAACTAAAGAAATACTTGAAGAAGAAGGCTTTAAAGTAGATGAAAAATCTTTTGAAGAAGAAATGGAAAAACAAAGAAACAGAGCAAGAAGTGCAAGACAAAATGATGAAAGTGATGGATGGAAAGAAGATATATTCTCTAAAATAGATCAAAGCATTAAAAGTGAGTTTGTAGGATATTATTCCTTAGAAGAAAAATCTACTATTTCAGCTATAGTAAAAGGAGATGAAATAGTAAATGAAGCTCATAATGGAGAAAAAGTTACAATAATACTTGATAAGACTCCTTTTTATGCAGAAAGTGGAGGACAAGTAGGAGATAAAGGAATTTTATTTAATGAAAGCTTTGACGGTGATGTAATAGATACTAAAAAAGGACTAAATGATAGAATTCATCATGAAGTTGTAGTTAAAAAAGGAAGTATACATGTTAAAGATGAAGTAAATGCTAAAGTCGAGAAAGAATTAAGAATGAACAGTGCTAGAAATCACTCTGCAACACATCTTCTTCATAAAGCATTAAAAGAAATTTTAGGAGATCATGTGCAACAAGCAGGTTCTCTTGTTACTCCTCAAAGACTTAGATTTGACTTTACTCATTTTGAGGCTATATCAAAAGAAGAATTATTAAAAATAGAAATGATAGTAAATAAAAAAGTTATGGAGTCTTTAGATATTGATGCAAATGAAATGTCAATAGATGAAGCTAAAAAAATGGGAGCAACAGCTTTATTTGGAGAAAAATATGGTGATGTAGTAAGAGTTGTAGCTATGGGAGATTATTCTTGTGAACTTTGTGGAGGAACTCACCTTAAAAATACATCACAAATAGGACTTTTCAAAATAATTTCAGAATCAGGAGTAGCTGCTGGTGTTAGAAGAATTGAAGCTATAACTGGAATGAGTGTATATGAATATATAAGTGAAAAAGAAAATAAAATATTAAATATATGTAATACATTAAAAACAAAAGAAGATAATGTTATAAGTAAAGCAAAATCTCTTGTAGATGAAGTAAGAGAGTTAAACAAAGAATTAGATTCCATAAAGAATAAAGTAGCCATGGCTTCAGTTGATGATGCAGTAATTAAAAAAGAAGTAAAAGGAGTAAATTTAATTTTAGCAAAATTTGAAGGAATGGATATGAACTCTTTAAGAAATATAGGAGATAATCTTAAAGATAAATATGAATCAGGAGTTATAGTTCTTGCAAATACAGCTAATGATAAAGTAAACTTTATAGTAACAGCTACAAAAGATGTTGTTGAAAAAGGAGTTCACTGTGGAAATATAATAAGAGAAGTAGCTAAAATTGCTGGAGGAAATGGCGGAGGAAGACCAGATATGGCACAAGCTGGTGGTAAAGATACAACTAAAGTAAAAGAAGCCTTAATGCATGCAAAAGAAGTATTAGAAAATCAAATTAGTGAGTAATTAAAAAGGAGCAAAATGCTCCTTTTTATATTAAAAATAATTATAAAACGACATAAATGTGTTATAATAGGTTATTATAATATAGGTAAAAAATAAAAAAAAGAGGTGTTAGATATGAACAAAAATATAGATTACACTATGAAATTTGAAGGAAATATAGAGGAAAAAGTCACTCCAGAGGAAATTATATTAAAGGTATATAATGCCTTAGTTGAAAAAGGATATAATCCTATAAATCAATTAATAGGATATCTTTTATCAGGAGATCCAACTTATATAACAAGTCATAATAATGCTAGAAGCTTAGTGAAAAAATTTGAAAGGGATGAGCTTTTAGAAGAAATTCTAAAAAAATACTTAGAAGGAAAGTAGGGAGAAAAATTTGAAAAGAAAATTTTTAGTAATTTTTTTAATATTAGTTACAGCACTTAATTTTACAAGCAATATTTCTTTTTCACAAAATAAAGGAAAAGTTATTTTAATAAATATTAATAGGACTAGTATAAATGATTTAAAAGAAATTAACTCTCTTAGCAAAGAACTAAATAAAAGAGGTTATATAGGACTTATGAATATTAGAGGGTCAAAGGGAACCTCTGATATAAGATCATATGCATCAATAGGAGCTGGAACTAGAGTTTATTTAAATAATGATGACATAAATTTTAGAACTATTAATGAAGAAAACAAGGATATTTACTTAAGAAGAACAGGCATAAATCCAAAATACATAAACAATTTAAATATAAATAAGCTTAAAAGTGATAATGAAAAAGGAGAATACGGTGCATTTTTAGGAGCTCTAGGATATGAAATTAGAAACAATAATTTGAGTTTAGCCGTTTTAGGAAATGCAGATATAGATGAAGAAAAACATAGAGAAATTTGTCTTATAGGAATGGATGAAAATGGACAAATAAAAAAAGGAAACATAAGTGATTTAAATATTAAAGATAGTTTAATGCCTTTTGGAGTAAGAACAGATTATGAAAAACTTTTAGATGAAACTAAAAAATATTATGAAAATAGTGATTTAGTAATAGTAGAGCTTGGAGATACATATAGACTTGATCTTTATAAGGAAAATTTGAGTCAAAATGCTTATAAAAATATAAAAGACAAAATCAACAAAAATATAAGTAGATATTTAAATGAAGTATTTAAAATGGCACAAGAACAAGATAGAATATATATAATAAGCCCATATCCCCAAATACAGGATTATAAAAATGGATATAGACTTTCTCCTATAGTAATATTTGAAGGAAATGAAAAAGGACTTTTATCATCATCTACTACAAGAAGGAAGGGAATAATAGGAAATGTTGATGTTTCAGCAGATATACTAGATTACTTTGATGTAAAGTCAAAAGTTATGGTAGGTAAAAAAATTGAAAAAACTGTAGAAGATAATAATATAGGCTTTTTATTAGGAGATTATGAAAAAACAGTATCTAATTCAAAAATTAGAGTACCTGTTCTTTATACTTATGCTGTACTTGAAATGATAGCGTGGATACTTACAGTATTAGCTGTATTTTTTAGAAATAAAATTCCAAGAAACAGCTTTAAAATACTTAGCTCATTTTTAAAGTTTACAATGACTATACCATTTGTTCTTTTAATAGCTCCTTTATTTAATTTTAAAAGTATAATATCTATAGTTATATGTATAATAACTACTTTGAGCTTAATTTATTATTTAATTCATAAATTTGTAAAGGATGATTTAAGTAAATTAGTAATTTTAAGCTTATTAGTAGCACTTGGAGTTTTAATTGATGGAGCTACTGGACAAAATATGATAAAAAACTCCCTCTTAGGATATGATCCAATTATTGGAGCAAGATATTATGGAATAGGAAATGAATATATGGGAGTTTTAATAGGTTCATTAATTTTCTCTCTTGTTGGTCTTTTGGAAAATAAGAAAATTGGCAAAAAAATAGTTTCCATTATACTTTTAATTTCAATAGTAATTCTTGGACATCCTAAAATGGGAGCAAATGTAGGAGGAACTATTACAGCTGTATTCTCGTTTTTATATTTAATTCTTAGGCTATATGATGTAAAAATAGACATTAAAAAAATAATATTAATATGCATAGCAGTAGTTTGCGTAGTTAGTACAATGGCTATAATAGATATTTATTTTATAGGAAGCAAATCTCACTTGGCAGGAGCTGTACAAAAAATAATATCAGGTGGACCTTTAACTATAATACAAATTATAAAAAGAAAATTAGAAATGAATCTAAGGCTCATAGGAATAACAATATGGAGCAAGGTACTTATATTAGGCGTTGTAATTGTTGGAATTTTATTTTATAAACCCTTTGGGATACTTAAAAAGGTTTGTGAAAAGTATTCATATCTTACAAAAGGATGGACTGCTATTGTTCTAGGAAGTATTGTAGGATTTTTAGTTAATGATTCTGGAGTAGTAGCAGCGGCAACAAGTATTGCCTATGTTATAATTCCTCTTTTAGTTCTCATTACAAAGTATGTAGATAAATTAAACAAACAAATGTAGTTAAAATTTAAGCCATAGATTTTTAAAAATCTATGGCTTAAAAATCGGAATTGAAGGTTTAAGGGGGTGAAATTATGAAGTATAATATACTAGGAAAAACTGGATTTAAAGTATCTAAAATGTGCTTTGGAGCTTTAACTATAGGTCCACTTCAAAGAAACTTTAATCCTAAATACGGAGCAAGTATAATACTTGAAGCTTTTAACAGAGGTGTTAATTTTATAGATACAGCAGAGCTTTATGGAACATATACTCACATAAATGAAGCTTTTAAAGAATATGATAGAAAAAAAATAATACTTATAACAAAATCTTATTCATATTCTAAAGAAACTGCAAAGGAGAGTCTAGAAAAAGCCTTAAGAGAAATGAATACAGACTATATAGATGGATTTTTACTTCATGAGCAAGAAAGTGAGCATACTTTAAGAGGACACTATGAAGCTTTAGAATATTTTATAAAAATGAAAGAAAAAGGGTATATTAGGGCTGTAGGAATATCTACTCATACCATTTCAGCAGTAAAAGCAGCATCTAAAATGAATGAAATAGATATTATTCATCCAATAGTAAATAAAGCTGGCATTGGAATTCATGATGGAAATATAGATGAAATGCTTGAGGCTATAAGAGAAGCTAAAAAAAATAATATAGGAATATATGCTATGAAGCCTTTAGGTGGAGGAAATTTGATACATTCATATGATGAAGTATTAGATTATGCTCTAAATTTAAATGAGCTTGATTCTATTGCAATAGGAATGCAATCTAAAGAAGAGGTAATAGCAAACATATTAAAATTTGAAGGTAAAAAAATTCCAGATAGCATAAAAGAAAAATTAAATAATAAAAAAAGAGAACTACATATAGCAAACTGGTGTGAAGGGTGTGGTGCTTGTGTATTTAAATGTAATCATAAAGCACTATCTATAATTAATAATAAAGCAGTAGTTGATAAAAATAAATGTGTATTATGTGGCTACTGTTCAAAATATTGTAAGGATTTTTGTATAAAGATAATTTAGGAGGAAATAATGAAAAGAATAATGGGTCTTGATGTAGGCGATAAAACAATAGGAGTTGCTGTTAGTGATTTAATGGGACTTACTGCTCAAGGTATAAAAACTATAAGAAGAGAAAGTATAAAAAAAGATCTAGAAGAATTAGAAAACATAATAAAAGAAAAAGATGTAGATAAAATAGTAATAGGCCTTCCTAAAAATATGAATGGAACATTAGGTCCTCAAGGAGAAAAAACAATAAAATTTTCTGAAAAGCTAAAGAAAAAGGTAGATTTAGAAATAGAGTTTTGGGATGAAAGACTTACAACAGTAGCTGCTCATAGGTCTTTAATTGAAGCTGATGTAAGCAGAAAAAAAAGAAAAAAAGTAGTAGATATGTTAGCAGCTGTACTTATACTTCAAGGATATCTTGATATGAAAAGAAATATGTAACTTTTTATATTAAATTTGTTATCTTTAGTATATAATATATAGTAAATATTAAATTAATGAGGTGAAGTTATGCAAGAAAATATAGTAACATTAGTAGATGAAGATGGAAAAGAAATAGAATTTGAAGTTATAATGACTTTAGAAGCTGAGGAAAATGAGTATGCAATACTTATGCCATTAGAAGAAAATGAAGAAGAAGAAGCATACATATTTAGATTAGAAGAACAAGAAGATGGAGAATATTCAATTATTCCTATAGATAATGATGAGGAATATGAAAATGTTGTAGCTGTATATGAAACTTTAATGCAAGAAGAAGGGTTAGAATAAGAAAACTGCCTAAATTTTAGGCAGCTTTTTTTGTTTCAAAAACAAACTTAATGTTGACACTCATTATCATATGAAATATAATTTAATCATAAAGTGATAACGATTTTAAATTACATATAGGAGGAAATATTATGACTTTAGATATGGTAAATAGAGGTCAAAAAATAGAGGTAATATCAATACCAGATGAGAAAATAAGAGTTCAAGCAATAAGATTAGGGTTGTATGAAGGAGCTAAGCTTGTTTGTTCACAAAAAGTTTTAGCAGGACCTGTAGTTCTTCAAAATAGACTTCAAGAAATAGCCATAGGAAGAAAACTTGCACAAACAATAAAAGTAAAAGCAGTATAGGAGGAAATACTTATGTCCACATGTCATACTTGTAATCCAAATGTAAAGATAAAAGATTCAGATATAAAATTAGTTTTAGCAGGAAATCCGAATGTGGGTAAGTCTGTATTTTTTAACTATCTAACTGGGATTTATGTTGATGTATCTAATTTTCCAGGAACTACAGTAGACATAAGCTCTGGTAGATTTGAAAATTATGTAGTAATGGATACTCCAGGAGTTTATGGAATTTCTTCTTTTAACGATGAAGAAAGAGTAGCTAGAGATGTAATACTACATGCAGATATAATTTTGAATGTAGTTGATGCACTTCATCTAGAAAGAGATTTATTTTTAACACAGCAAATAATTGATACAGGAAAACCTGTAATAGTAGCTCTTAATATGATGGATGATATTAAAAGAAATGGAATAGAAATAGATATAGACAAGCTTTCAAAAGAATTAGGCGTTAAGGTTATACCTACTACTGCCATAAAAGGAGAAGGGTTAGAGGAAGTTAAAAATAGTATAAATGAAGCTAGAGTAGGAAATATATTAGAAATTGTAAAAGAAAATACACAAAAAATAAAAAAACAAGTAGATTTAGATTCAGAAAAGCTTTTAATTCTTGAAGAAGATGAAAATATAATAAAAAGACATAATATAGAAGATGCTCCAAAGTTAAGAGAAGACATATATAAACAAAGAAGAAATAGAATAGATAACATAATAGAAAGTATAATTAAGCAAACTAGTGAAGGTGCTTCTTTTAAAACTAAACTAGGAAGATGGATGGTAGAGCCTTTAACTGGTATACCTATACTTTTATTTACTTTGTATTTAATATATCAAGCAATAGGAGTATTTGTTGCTCAAACTGTAGTTGGTATAACTGAAGAGGTTATAATGGGAGAATATTATTATAACTTTATTATGAATACTTTAGGAAAAATTATTTCTCAAGATACTTTTATTGGGCATTTATTTATAGGAGAATTTGGAGTTTTAACAATGGCGCCTATATATCTTTTAGGATTACTACTTCCATTAGTTGTTGGTTTTTACTTTTTCTTATCAATTCTTGAGGATACAGGATATCTTCCAAGAATTGCAACATTAGTAGATAGAATGTTAACTTTTATTGGACTAAATGGTAGAGCAATAATTCCTATAATATTAGGGTTTGGATGCGTTACAATGGCAACAGTTACAACAAGAATATTAGGGTCAAAAAGAGAAAGATTTATTGCTACAATGCTTCTTGGACTTGCTATACCATGTTCTGCTCAGCTTGGAGTTATAGCAGGACTTATAGCATCTCTTGGTGCCAAATATACATTAATATATGTTATTACAATAATATTGGTATTTGGAATTGTTGGAGTTCTTTTAAATAAATTTATGACTGGTGAGTCGACTACATTATTAATAGATTTACCACCTCTTAGAATACCTAAAATTTCTAATGTAATAAAAAAGACTTATATAAAATCAAAGCAGTTTATAGAAGAAGCAGGTCCTTTATTTATCCTTGGAGCAGCTATAATAACTATACTTCAAGATAGTGGATTATTGGATGTAATTATAAAAGGTTTAGCGCCTTTTACAAAAGGATTTTTAAAGCTTGATCCAAGAGTTGCTCAAACATTTATAATGGGAATTATAAGAAGAGATTTTGGAGCTGCAGGATTAAGTGATTTAGCTTCACAAGGAGTTTTAAGCTCAGCTCAGCTATTAATATCTTTAGTAGTTATAACTTTATTTGTACCATGTATAGCAGCTATTATGGTTATATTTAAAGAAAGAAGCTGGAAGGAATCTGCTGCTATTTGGATAGGAAGTTTTGTAATATCATTTTTAGTTGGAGGAATTCTAGCTGTATTTGTAATATAGTTTAGTTAAGTCCCATACTATATAAAAAATAGTATTGGGACTTTTCAATTATTATGAAAGAGGGGATTATTATGGAGATTAAATGTCCTACATGTGGGTATATTATAAAAGAAAATAAAGATATGAGATGTCCAAGATGTTATACTAGTTTATTAGAGCTTTTTAAATGCACTGGAAGTTGTAAAAAATGTAATTTAAAAAAGGATTGTAAAAAGTAATAAATTTAAAGTTTTCAATTGAAAATAATATTAAAATATCAATTGATTATGCTTGACAAGTTCTTACATTTTAAATAAAATATTAATTGAAAAATATTATTATTTGAAAATGTAGGTGATTAAATGGATAATTATATAGAAGCTGTAAAAAATAAATTAAAAGAAGAAGGCTTTAAATTAACTCCTCAAAGAAGATCTATAGTAGATATAATGCTAAAAAGCAAAGGTCAGCACTTAAATAGTGAAGAAATATATGATTTAGTTAAAAAGCAGTGTCCTGAAATTGGGCTTGCTACTGTATATAGAACACTTCAATTACTAGATGATATAGGAGCTGTTTCAAAACTTAATTTAGATGATGGTTGTTGTAGGTATGAACTTAATATAAATGATGAATCACATAATCATCATCATTTAATATGTAAAAAATGCAATAAAATAATGGAAGTAGAAGAAGACCTTCTAGAAACATTAGAAGAAGAAATAGAGAAAAACTACGGATTTAAAATTTTTGATCATGATGTAAAATTTTTTGGACTATGTGATGATTGTAAATAACCCCGTGGCCTTTGCCATGGGGTTTTTTACAATCACAATAGAATTATAAATTCCATAAACTGCTCATAGTTTTTATAAGTGAATTTTTTAAAAATTAAATTTTATATTTTAAAGTATATATAACTATTGAAAAATAAATAAAAATATATATAATTTCAAATAGATTTCCTATAAAGCTACCGACTTTTATAAATCCTAAAGATATTTTTTTATTAAATATTGGATAAAATATAGGTATTCCCATTTTTGTAAAAATATCTCCTAAAAATAGGTGAGATAAATAACCAATAGTTCCATACAAAGCAATATATTCAGAACCAAGTAATTGTTCTATTTCATTTAATAAATAATATATAAACATAACACCTAAAATACTGTGAGTAAAGCCTCTGTGCTTAAGCCATGGCGCTACTCCCAAAAAAATAGATAAAGATATAAAAGGAAAAGGTGCTTTTATGTAATATAAAGATAAACTTAATATAATAGATAAAAGAGAAAATAAACATTTTCTTAAAAGTGCATGCTTTAATTTGTTTTCTATGAGTATTATTAAAGAAAAACTTATTATAAAATTTAAAACTAAGTTTTTATTAATATATATTAAAATAAAAAAAATAATCATATTAATTAAATAAAGAGTGTATCTATAAACTGCTTTAGAAAAAGAACTTTTGATTAAAGTGGTTGAAATTTTTGAGTTAGGTTCATCTATATCGGGAAGTAAAGAAAAAACACAGGCAAATATAAATCCAGATGGAGTGAGAGGCTTATCAATTAAAAGCGAAGTTTCAACAGCTGTTAATGCACCTATTGCAAAATGAGTTACACCTTTCATAAATACCTCCTTGATATAGTTTTTAATTTGAGAATATCAAAAGAATAGATGTTTGTCAAAAATTATTCTATTAATGATATATGAAAATATGGTAAAATAAATAAGTACTATGGTAATAGTTGGACGTTTTTGCTATTGCCTGATAAAAAAATGAACGGGTAATATAAGCAATTTATATATAAAAGGAGATGATTTTATTGGTTAGAAAACCTGCAAAACTAAAAGTAATACCTCTGGGGGGGTTAAATGAAATAGGAAAAAATATGACTGCTATAGAGTATAAGGATGAAATAATCGTAATTGATTGCGGCCTTAGTTTTCCTGAAGATGAGATGCTTGGTATAGATATAGTAATACCAGATATCACTTATTTATTAAAGAATAGAGATAAAGTAAAGGGAATATTTTTAACTCATGGACATGAGGATCATATAGGAGCCCTTCCTTATGTACTAAAAAAATTAAATGTACCTATTTATGGAACAAAATTAACTATAGGGCTTGTAGAGGTTAAATTAAAAGAACATAAATTAAATAATGTAAAATTAAACAGAGTAAAGCCTAAAGATAAAATTAGCTTAAATTTCATGGAAGTTGAGTTCATAAAAGCAACTCATAGTATTCCAGATGCATGTTCTATAGCTATTCATACAGAGCTTGGAACAATATTTCATACAGGAGATTTTAAAGTAGACTATACTCCTATAGATGGAGATGTAATGGATTTTCATAGAATAGCAGAGCTTGGTAAAAAAGGTGTTTTATTAATGCTTGCTGATTCTACAAATGTAGAAAGATCTGGTTATGCAATGTCAGAAAGAACAGTAGGCTCATCTCTCGATGATATATTTAGTAATGCTAAAAGGAGAATAATAGTAGCTACATTTGCATCAAATATTCATAGAGTTCAACAAATAATAAATGCAGCATATAAGTATAATAAAAAAATTGCAGTATCTGGAAGATCTATGGTAAATGTAGTGAATGTTGCTAGTGATTTAGGATATTTAACATTACCAGAAGATATATTAATTGATCTTAATGAAATAAATAATTATTCACATGATGAATTGGTTATAATAACAACTGGTTCACAAGGAGAACCAATGTCTGCACTTTCTAGAATGGCAGCGTCTGAGCATAGAAAAATGGAAATAGAGCCAGGCGATTTAGTTGTTATTTCAGCACATGCTATCCCAGGAAATGAAAAAACAGTATCAAAAGTTATAAATCAACTATTTGAAAAGGGAGCAGAGGTTATATATGATGATTTGGCAGATATACATGTATCAGGTCATGCTTGCCAAGAAGAATTAAAGTTAATGCATAGATTAGTGAATCCTAAATATTTTATCCCGGTTCATGGGGAATATAGACATTTAAAACAGCATGCAGAGCTAGCAGCATCACTTGGAATGCCAAAACAAAATATATTTACAATAACTACTGGCTCTGTAGTTGAATTTGATAGAAATAGTGCAAGAGTTGCAGGACACGTTCCTTCTGGAAATATACTTGTAGATGGACTAGGAGTAGGAGATGTAGGAAATATAGTTTTAAGAGATAGAAAGCACCTATCAGAAGATGGTCTTATGGTAGTTGTTGTTACTATTGCTAAAGAAAATGGAAAGGTTATATCAGGTCCTGATATAATATCAAGAGGTTTTGTATATGTTAGAGAATCAGAAGATTTAATAGAAAAAGCAAAAGTTGTTGTAAGAGAAGCTCTAACTCAATGTGAAAATAGACAAATAAGAGAATGGGCATACTTAAAAAATGCTATAAAGGATGAACTTAAAAATTATCTATATGAAAGAACAAAAAGAAATCCAATGATTTTACCTATAATCATGGAAGTATAGAAGTTAAAATAGAAAATATAACAGCATATAGAATAAATTATAAACAAAAAAGTTGTAATCTCTAGAGGTTACAACTTTTTTTGTTTTGTTCTTGTTTTTACCAAATTCAGATTTGTATAATAAAGTCTCCAAAGTGTAAAAATATATCTAAAAATGAAATGAGGTGAACAAAATGAAAAGAAAGTTATGTTTATTTTTAACATTATTATTAACATTATCACAATCAGTTATAGTATTAGCAAATGAAGATATAAATTTAAGTTCTAAATCGGCAATACTTATAGACGCTAAAAGTGGAACAATTCTTTATGAGAAAAATTCTCATGAAAAGCTTCCACCTGCAAGTGTAACAAAAATTATGACAATGCTTTTAATTATGGAAGCCCTTGATGAAGGCAGGATAAAGTTAGATGATAAAGTTACAATAAGTGAAAAAGCATCAAGCATGGGTGGTAGTCAGCTTTTTTTAGAGCCTGGAGAAGTTAAAACTGTTGATCAATTACTTAAAGGAATAGCAGTAGCTTCAGCTAATGATGCTTGTGTAGCCATGGCAGAACATATTTATGGAAGTGATAAAGCTTTTGTAAAGAAAATGAATGAAAAAGCTAAAGAGCTTGGAATGAAAGATACAAATTTTGTAAATACTAATGGACTTCCTGTAGAAAATCATTATACAAGTGCATATGATATAGCTTTAATGTCAAAAGAACTATTAAAGCATGAAGAAATTCATAAGTATCTTAAAATATGGATGGATGAGATTGTTGTAGGAAAGAAAAATAAGAAAATTGGACTTGTTAATACAAATAAATTGATAAGATTTTATAAAGGTGCAAATGGGATAAAAACTGGATTTACAAATGAAGCTAAATTTTGTCTTTCAGCTTCTGCTGTTAGAGATGATTTACATCTTATTTCAGTAGTTTTAGGTGCTTCAACATCTAAGGTAAGATTTAATGAAGCTTCTTCTTTATTAAATTATGGGTTTGCAAATTATGAAACAGTTAAAATATATAATAAAGGTGATGTAGTAAAAAAAATAAAATTAGACAAAGCAGATTCTGAATATGTTGAATTACTATGTAAAGAACCTATATATATATTGAATAAAAAAGGAGATAAAAAAGAATTTAAAAAGAAAATAAATATATATGAAAATATAAAATTTCCTATAAAAAAAGGAGATAAATTAGGAGAAATACAAATATACCAAGATAATAAGATACTTTTAAAATCAGATTTAATATCATCTAAAGATGTTAAAAAAGCAAGTTATATAAAAATGCTTCAAAAAGTATTAGATTATGTATTATAAAAAAGTGCAGATTATTTCTGTACTTTTTATTTTAAAAACAACAAAAGAGCTTAAGTAAATTACTTAAACTCTTTTGTTATTTTAATATTATTTAGGGCTTATTCTTCTTATAATCTCTTGAAGTTCATTACCTAAACCTGTTAAAGGTCTTCCAGCTTTTATATCTTGTCCTACTTTTTTTATTCTTTCATATAAGTCTATATCTGCAGTAACTACAACATTTGTAATATTTTTATCAGTAGCTTTTACGGTAGATTCAATTTTTCTTTTTAAATCTTCTGTTAAATTACCTTCTACATTTTTATCAAGGTCTACTCCAACCACAGCAGTATTTCCTGAAATCGCAACTGTAGAATTATTAACTCCAGATAATTTATTACAATTTCTGGCGATTTGATTACTTCTGTTATTTACAGTAGTAGTTAAATTTTGATTAGCTGATGTTCTTCCTTGTGTAATAAAATTATTTTCTCTGTTATCACCAACATAACCTATATAATCATTTACATTTCTACCCTTTGCTCTATTACCATCAAGATACCCTGTATATTTATTTCCTCTAAAATCTTCTATTCCAACGTATCCTGTGTAAGGAGTTCTTCTTGTGTTATTTAGATAATCGGGATAATTGACATTTTTATTCATCCCTATATATTGTCTAGGCTCTGTAGGTGTGACTCGAGATTGCTTATTAGCACATCCTAGAACAATTAGAGATAAACTCAATGTTACAAGCATAGTGTAGATTAGTGATTTTGAAATTTTTTTCATTAACTTCACCTCCTAATATATAGTTTGTCAAATTATATAATTTTTATTACTCAAGTTATGTAGAAACTTATGTGAAAAACACATATTTTTGAAAAAAATAGTAAATACATAAATTATTAAAAGTATTTTGTGAAATTATACAATTAAACTATTAATTGGAATAACATTATTTATTTTGAGTTTATTTTGATATTATAGAAATACAATCTTTACTCATCAAATAAAAAAGTACGAGTTATAGTTGTAGATGAATTTATGTATATTGTAACTGTTATTGATTTTGAGCTTCTTCTTGTTTCGGAAGTAAAACGTGTATCAAAATCTATATTAGCTTTAATTAATAAATTAGTTAATGCATTTAACTGAGCAAGCTTAAATGCATCAGTACATAAAAATTTTTGAAATATTTCAGTTTGAATTAAAAGCTGTATTTCCTTACTAATATTATCCATCAAAATAAACTCCTTTCCAAAAAGCATTCTTATAATTTCAAAAAAGTTTACATTTTAAAATGTTCTATAAATAATATTTTTTATAATGAATAGGAAATTATAATCCTTTTAAATTGAGGATAAATATAATTTCCGTTATGAATTTTAAGCAACGGAATTCGTTAGAATTCGTTGGCGCCATGAAATTTTAAAAAGTCTACATTGTAAAATCTTTAGAATAAAGACTTTTTTATATTTTATAGTATGAAGTATATATTGATATGTGTGATATTAAAGTATAAGAGTGTATTTTTAGAATATTCTAAGTATAGTTTTTTTCTTTCAAAAAATATATTGTTTTGTTATAATTAATAAGAAACTAAATAAAAAAATAGGAGAGATGAAAATTGATAATCGACTTTTTAGCAAGTCTTCCAGGAATACTTTTAGCTATTTCTATACATGAATTTGGCCATGGGTTTATAGCATATCTTTTTGGAGATAATACAGCAAAAAAAGAAGGAAGGCTTACAATAGATCCTATTAAGCATATTGACCCTGTTGGTTTTTTAATGTTGATGATTGCACATTTTGGATGGGCAAAGCCTGTTCCTGTTAATTCAAATAATTTTAAAAATAAAAGACTAGGAATGTTTTTAGTATCATTAGCAGGTCCTATCTTTAATATAATATTAGCTATAGCTACTATATATTTGTATGAATTTCAGCGTTCTTTCATTCATATTGAAGCTTTAGATATCATATTAGCAAATATATATCATTATAATATATTATTTGCAATATTTAATCTTTTGCCAATACCGCCACTTGATGGTTCGAAAATTTTACTTTCAATTCTTCCGTATAAGCTATATTATTACTATTATAAATACGAATATGTAGGAAATATAATATTAATATTGCTAATAATAACAAATAATTTAAGATTAGTTATTGGACCTATGTATAATGGAATAAACAACTTAATGACTATTTTTATGTAGGGAGATTTAAAATGGGATATAATATAACATTAAAAGCTTATGAAGGGCCATTAGATCTTTTGTATGATTTGATAATAAAAAATAAGATAGACATATATGATATATCTATCTTTGAGATTACAGATCAATATTTAAAATATTTAAAGAAAATGGAAAAAATGGATTTAGAAATAACAAGTGATTTTATAATAATGGCTTGCAAATTACTTGAGACAAAATCTAAATATTTATTATATAAAAAAAATGAAGAAGAAGAGGATGACCCAAGAAAAGAATTAATGCACAAATTAGTTGAATACAAAAAATTCAAAAATGTAGCTCAATTTCTTAAAGACAAAATGTATTGTGGAGAGGGAATTTTCCATAGAAAAAAAGAAGAAATTTATTTTGAAGAAAAATTAGATTTGTCTAATTTAAACATAGAGATGCTTATTAACTTTTTACCTAATATAATAAAGGAAACCAAAGTAAAGGACAATAAATTAGAGAAAGTCTATAAAAGAGAAACCATATCCTTAGAAGAACAGATAAATTATGTAAGACATGAAATTGATAAAAAGGGTACACTTTTATTTAAAGAATTAGTTAAAAGTGAAAATAAAGAAGAAATAATAGTTACATTTCTATCAATATTAGAGCTTATAAAAAATAAAGAAGTAATAATAAAGCAAGAGAATTTCTTTTCAGATATAATAGTAAAAAAGGTAGAGTGATGTTATGGAAAAAGAAAAAATAAAAAAAATAATAGAAGCTATATTATTTGCATTTTCAGATCCAATATCAATAAAGGAAGTAAGAGAAATTATAAATACTGATATGAAGCCAAAGGATATAGAAAATATTTTAGATGAATTAAAAAAAGAGTATAAAGAAGAAAATAGAGGAATACAAATATTAAAAATCCAAGATAAATATCAAATGGGAACTAATAAAGAATATGAAGAATATATTAGAAAAATATTTGAACCTAAAAAGAAAAAAAGCTTAACTCAAGCAACGCTTGAAACATTGACTATAATAGCATATAAACAACCTATTACTAAGGTAGAAATTGAGGAAATTAGAGGGGTGAAATGTGATAAAGCAATAGGAACATTGCTTGAATATAATCTAATAAAAGAAGCTGGAAGACTCAATAAAATAGGAAAACCCATAATATATAAAACAACAGATGAGTTTTTAAAATTATTTGGATTAGAAAAAATAGAAGAGTTACCACCTATAAATAATTTTGAAGAAATAAATGAAAAAAAGGCCGATTAAGCAATGTCATTAAGTTAATCAAATAATGATGTGAAAAAAATGAGGAAATTGAAAGGATATAACTTTCAATTTCCTCATTTTTTTATGAAATAGCTTTTTTAAGCATGGCAATTAGACAGAGAGGTCCTCTGTTTTAAAAAGATTCATATTTTCTAGTTTTTAGGATACCCTATATAAGAAGCTTACTGACGATTTGGTTCTGACTTTGCGGTGGTCTTTTCTTCCATTTCGTACAGGTAAAATATTCTTTTGAATAAGAGCTTCAACATTAGGTGGTGGTATATGACCTTTCCATTTGAAATATTGCATACA
>NZ_FRAE01000064.1 GCF_900142235.1 Tepidibacter formicigenes DSM 15518
TTTTTATTCTATAGGAAACTATAAATTTTTTAAACTGTTGATAACTTTGGTAACTGAATAAAAGTATCAACTATTTTGAGCAACGGAGTCCGTTAGGACTCGTTGGCGACATGAGCCATGCGATAGCATGAAGCGAATTTTTTTATCTATAAATGTATAAATTAAAAATATTTGTTAATAATCATAATTGGCATTTGACAATAATAAAAATGAATACTATAATTGTAATTAGCATATGCTAATTACAAAATGTTACATATGAAAAATAGGAGGGGTAATTTTGGAATTTCAAAAAGAAAAAACAAATGATCTTACGAATATAAAAAAAATAATAGCTGTTATGAGTGGAAAAGGAGGAGTTGGAAAATCCTCTGTAACTTCTTTAATGGCAGTAGCTTTAAGAAATAAAGGATACAATGTAGGAATTTTAGATGCTGATATTACAGGACCTAGTATTCCTAAAGTGTTTGGAATTAATGCTAAAAGAGCTGAGAGTGATGGTACACACATATATCCTGTAACTACAGCTACTGGTATTAAGGTAATCTCTCTAAATTTACTTATAGAAAAGGAAGATTCTCCAGTTATATGGAGAGGACCTATAATTGCAAATAGTGTAAAACAGTTTTATACAGATACAGCATGGGGAGACCTTGATTATTTGTTAATTGATCTTCCTCCAGGAACTGGAGATGTACCTCTTACAATAATGCAATCACTTCCTGTAGATGGAATAGTAGTGGTTACATCGCCTCAGGATTTAGTAAGCTTAATAGTTACAAAATCCATAAATATGGCTAAAATGATGAATACTCCAATACTTGGAATAGTGGAGAATATGAGTTATTTTGAGTGTCCTGATTGTAACAAAAAAATTAATATATTTGGTAAGAGTAATATTGAAGAAATAGCTAAAGATATGGATATAGATGTAATTGCAAAGCTTCCTATAGATCCACAGTTTGTAGAGCTTTGTGATGAAGGAAGAGTTGAGTTATACGAAAAAATTAATTTGGATTTTGAAGAGAGTTTTTCTAAAAAAATATCAGAAAAAATAGGAGGTTAAGATAATGAGAATATGTGTTACTAGTACAGGAAATAATGAGAATGCTAAGGTTGATTTAAGATTTGGAAGATGTTTATATTTTGCGATATACGATACAGAAAATAATACTTTTGAATTTGTAGAAAATGATGGAGTTAAATCAACTCAAGGAGCAGGAATTGCAGCGGCACAGCAGGTAGTAGATAAAAAGGTTGAAGCTGTTATTAGTGGTAGCTTAGGGCCTAATGCTAAGAGAATATTAGATGCTGCTGGAATAAAGGGATATGAAATTAAAGGTGAAACTGTAAATGATGCAGTGAAGTTTTTTATGGACAATGAATTATCTACAATAGAAAAGGCTGGACCTTCTCATTTAGGTATGCAAAAATAGAAGGAGATGATAAAGTGCAAATAGCAGTACTGAGCGGAAAAGGAGGAACAGGAAAAACTACAATTTCTACTAATCTCGCTAAATTGATGGGAGGAATGTATATAGATTGTGATGTTGAAGAGCCTAATGGTTTTATATTTTTAAAGCCTGAGGTTGAGGAAACTGAAGATGTTTTTATACCTGTTCCTACAATAGATAAGGATAAGTGTATAGCTTGTAAGAAGTGTATTAATGCGTGTCAGTTTAATGCACTTGCATTTGTAAATGAGGTTGTTTTATTTGAAAAGCTGTGCCATGGCTGTGGAGCATGTATGCTTTCGTGTCCTACTGGTGCAATTTCAGAGATAGAAAGAAGCATAGGAAAAATTCACAAAGGAAAAAGTGATAATTTAGAGTGTTTAATGGGGATACTAGATATAGGGGAGCCGATGGCAGGACCTATAATAAGTCAACTTAAGAAGAAAATCGATGATGAGAAAATTACTATATTAGATTGTGCTCCGGGAAGTTCTTGTAATGTTGTAAAGGGACTTTATGGTTCTGATTATGCAATACTTGTAACTGAGCCTACAAAATTTGGGCTTCATGATTTAAAAATAGCTGTAAAGCTTGTAAGAGATATGAATATTCCTTTTGGGATAATAATAAATAGAGCTGATGAGAATAAAAATTTAATAGAAGATTATTGTGAAGCTGAAAATATAAAGATTATTGGAAAAATCCCTTTTTCAAAAAAAGTAGCACAGCTTTACTCTCAAGGAAAATTAATAGTTGAAGATGAAGAATATAAAAATGTATTTAAAGAAATAATAAAAGAGCTTGAGGGGGTGAGCTAGTGCAGTTAGTTGTTATAAGTGGAAAAGGAGGAACAGGAAAAACTACAGTTGCAGGAGCTTTTTCCTATTTAAGTAGCAATAGCTTGAAGGTGGATTGTGATGTTGATGCATCAAATCTTCACATACTACTTGGTGGAGAAGATGTAGAAAAAAATGATTTTATTGGAGCTAAGGTTGCTCATATAGATAGTGAAAAATGTGTAGAGTGTGGAAAATGTATAAAAGCTTGTAGGTTTGATGCTATAGATGATTTTAAAGTAGATCCTTTGAAATGTGAAGGCTGTGGAGCTTGTGTTGTTGTTTGTAGGCATGATGCAGTAGAGCTTGAAGATGAAGTAACAGGAGAGACAATTATAACTAAAACTGATAAGGGGATTTTATCAAGAGCAGAGATGATTCCAGGAGCAGAAGGTTCTGGAAAGCTCGTTACAGAGGTCAGAAAAAATGTTCAAAAATATAAAAAAGGTGAAGAATTAATAATATTAGATGGTTCGCCTGGTGTTGGGTGTTCCGTTATGGCATCAGTAACAGGTTGTGATATGGCTTTAATAGTTGTAGAGCCTACTCAATCAGGGGTTGAAGATTTTTTAAGAGTATTTTCTGTAGCTAAGATGTTTAACTTAAAATCATTTGTATGTATAAATAAATACGATATCAATGAAGACATATCAAAGGAAATAGAACATGTATGTAAAGTTGAAAATATAGATGTAATTGGAAAAATTCCTTTTGATGAAACAGTTAAAAGGTCAATAAATGAATTAAAGCCTATTGTAGCTTATGAAAATAGTAAGGCTGCAGAGGAAATAAAAAATATGTGGAAAATATTAAATGAAAAATTAAAGGAGGTAAATTAAATGAAAGTAGCGATTGCAAAAGAAGGAAATATGGTATCAGGTCATTTTGGACATTGTGAAGGATTTGAAGTATTTGATTTAGAAAATAAAACTGTAGTGAAAAGAGAATTTATAGAAAATCCAGGACATAGACCAGGTTTTTTACCTAGATTCTTAGCTGAAAAAGGAATAAATCTTATCATTGCAGGTGGAATGGGAGAAACAGCACAAGTATTATTTAGAGAAAATGGAGTTGATGTAATAGTTGGAGTAATGGGAAGTTTAGATGATGTAATTGATAAATTTATAAAAGGTGAATTAAAATCAACAGGAAGTGTTTGTAAAGAGCATCAGCATGAAGGAGATTGTGGGAACCATTAATGGATGATAAAATTTTATTAATAAAAAATCTTATAGAAAAAAAAGGTTATAAATTTACTAATCAGAAAAAAATGATATTAGAAGAATTGTTCAAGGTAAATACTCATTTAAATAGCAAGCAAATTTATGATAAAGTAAAAGATAAAAAAATAGGTCTTGCAACTGTATATAGAACTTTGAATTTATTTAGTGAAATAGGAATAGTCAAAGAAATAAATGTTGATGGTGTAAGCTATTATGAATTAAAAATGTATGGTAAAAAGCCTTTACATATTCATTTCCAATGTGTAAAATGTAATAGTGTAATAGATATAGATGATAATAATCTTAACTTACAGTATTTAAAAATAGGTAGAGAAATTGAGGATAAGAATAATGTAGATATTTACGATATAGACATTATGCTTGTTGGAGTATGCGATAAATGTAAAAAGCCTACTGTTAAAAATCAGTAGGTTTTTTTCTATTAAGTGATAGGAGGTGAAGTTTTTGCCAAGACCTATAAAGCCTAGAAAGATTTCTTTTGTTCCCAAAAATAGGTATTTTGTTCCTTATGGAAAACAAAAATGTAGTGTAGATGAAATAGAGCTTAAATTTGAAGAAGTTGAAGCTATGAGACTTAAAGATATAGAAAATTTATCACAAGAAGAATGTGCTAAAAGAATGAATGTGTCAAGGCAGACTTTTCAGCTTATTATAGATGAGGCAAGGAAAAAAGTTGCTTTAGCATTGACAAAGGGAATGGCTATAAATATACAAGGTGGAAATTATACATTCAACATTTGTAAATATAAATGTGTAGAGTGTGGAAAAGAGTTTGATAAAGTTTATGAGCAAAATATTAATGCTTGTCCAGAATGTGATTCAGAAAAAATTGCATGTATACAAAAGAAAAACTGCTGTATGAAATCTTGTAGAAAGAGATGGTGTAAAGATATAAAAGAAATAGAGGAAAAATAATATGAAAGTTGAATTATAATAATATATAAAGTGCCAGGAGGAATTGAATATGAATAAGGTTAGAAAGGCTATAATACCTGCAGCAGGTCTTGGAACAAGGTTTTTACCAGCAACAAAAGCGCAGCCAAAAGAGATGCTTCCAATAGTTGATAAACCAACACTTCAATATATAATAGAAGAAGCAGTTGAGTCTGGAATAGAGGAAATATTAATAATTACAGGTAGAAATAAAAAAAGTATAGAAGATCATTTTGATAAATCTGTAGAGCTTGAGCTAGAGCTTGAAAATAAGGGAAAAAAAGAGCTTCTTGAAATAGTTAGAAATATATCTAATATGATTAATATTCATTATATAAGACAAAAAGAACCAAAAGGTCTTGGTCATGCAATATCATGTGCAAAGCATTTTATAGGAAATGAACCTTTTGCTGTAATGCTTGGAGATGATATTGTTGACTCTAAAATACCTTGCTTAAAACAGCTAATGAATGCTTATAGTGAATATAGAACAACAATTCTTGGAGTTCAAGATGTTCTAAAGAATGATGTAAATAAGTATGGAATAGTAGGAGGAAAGCATATAGAAGATAGAATATATAAGGTTAAGGATTTAGTTGAAAAACCAGATCCTGATAAAGCTCCTTCAAATATTGCAATTCTTGGAAGATATATAATAACTCCTAGTATATTTGAAATACTAGAAAACTTGCCACCTGGAAAAGGTGGAGAAATACAGTTAACAGATGGTCTTAAGGAGCTTTCAAAACGAGAAGCTATGTATGCTTATAATTTTGAAGGAAGAAGATATGACGTTGGTGATAAATTAGGATTTTTACAAGCTACTGTTGATTTTGCATTAAAGCGTGATAACTTAAAAGATGAATTTTTAGATTATTTAAATAAAATTGTTAAAAGCTATGATAAGAAATAGAAAAAAATCCTTGTATTAAATTTAATGCAAGGATTTTTTTCGTTTTGTGTACATTTATAATTAAAAAACATATATTATTATTGCCAAGGGGTAATTATTTTTTAAAGGAGAGGTAAATATGAATAAGCCAAATAAGATAATAATACATCATTCTTTAACGAAAGATGGAAAAACTGTTAGTTGGAAAGCAATAAGAAATTATCATAGAAGTAAAGGATGGAAAGATATAGGATATCATTGGGGAATAGAGCTTGTAGGTGATGAGTATGAAATTTTTAAAGGAAGAAATGAAAATGAAGTGGGAGCACATACAAAAGGACAAAATTCTAGCAGTATAGGGATATGCTTAGTGGGAAATTTTGATATAGATGAACCACCAAAGGCACAATTATATAAACTAATTGAGCTTATAAGAGATATATGGAGTAGATATGGGCAATTGCCTGTATATATGCATAATCAGTTCGCTAGTTACAAATCTTGTCCAGGGAAAAAATTCCCTTATAATTGGCTTTTAAATGAACTTAAAAGTGGGGAAAACAAAGAAGGTAATAATGATTTTAAGTTGGCAATAAATAAGTTAGCAGAAAAAGGAGTGATAAATTCTCCTGATTATTGGATAAAAAATGATTTATATAAAACTAAATATGTAAGAGAACTTATAAAAAAATTTGCAAATAAAATAGGATAGCTAATGCTATCCTATTTTATTTGCAAATTTTTAAAGAAAGTAGTATAATAATTGCATAAAATGAGTGAGTACTCAATTTTAAGGAGGAGAGAAGGTGTCTAGTAAAAAGTCAAAGCAAACTAAAGATAAGATATTTAATGCAGCATTGAAAGTGTTTTCAGAAAAAGGATTTTCAGGTGCAACTACTAGTGAAATATCAAAGGAAGCAGGAGTAGCTGAAGGTACAATATTTAGATATTATAAAACCAAAAAAGATATTTTAAGAGGGGTAATGCTTGAGTATGTAGAAAGGTTTGATGACTTTGTAAATTTAGAATCATTAAAAAAAATTATAAAGGAAAATAAAGATAAATCTATAGAAGAGATATTAAAGATAATATTACTTGATAGATATAAAGTATTTGAAAAACACTATGATATTATGAAGGTTATTCATTATGAAATGCAGTTTCATGAGGATATAAAAAATATGCACTGCGAAAAAATTAAAGAAAAAGAATATCATATGTCAAATTACATATTTGAGCAGATAAAAATAAATAAAGAAGAATACAAAAATATAGATTATAAAGTTATTTCAAGAATTTTTAGAGGTATGATGTTTGGAGTATTTTTTCAAAGAAAAATTGAAAAAGAAAAAGATAATATTATTTCAATAGAAAAAGAAATAGATATTATGATAGACATTTTTTTCAATGGAATTAAGAAAAATTAAATGGAGGTTGAGGTTATGAAAAAAAAAATTAGCTTATTACTTATACTTATTTTAATTTTTACTGTACCTCTTGCAGGTTGTAAAAAGAAGAAAGAAGTTAAAGAGCCTGAGGAAAAAGTTATAAGTGTTGAAACAAAAAAGGTTCAAAAAGGGGATATAAATCTTAAAACTACATTATCAGCAAAAGTAGCTCCTATAGAAGAAGCTAGTGTTGTTCCAAAGATTCCGGGAAAAGTTGCTAAGATTAATATAGAAATAGGGCAAAAGGTAAATAAGGGTGATGTACTTTTTACATTAGATAAGACAGATATGTTAAATGTAGTAAAAAATGCTGAAGCTGCTTATAATATGGCAGTTGCAAATCTTAAAATAAGAGAAGAACAAATAGAAAATGCAAGAACTAATTATGAAAGAATGAAATTTTTATATGAACAAGGAGCTATATCTAAGCAGCAATTTGAACAATATGAGCTTCAAGCGTCATCTACAAATTTAGAAGTAGCAAAAGCTCAGGTTGAGCAATCAAGAGTAGCTCTTGAAAATGCAAAATCAAGTCTTGTGGATACAACTGTTACATCGCCTATATCAGGAGTTATAACAGCTGTAAATATTAATGAAGGAGAAATGGCATCAAGTGCTATGCCAGCGGTTTCTATTGCAAATTTAGATAAGGTAGTAATTGAAACGGATATATCAGAATATCTTATAAATAAAGTAAAGATTGGAGATAGTGTTGATATTTCTATAAAATCAGCAGGGAAAGAAAACTTTAAAGGAAAAATTACAGCTCTATCTCCAGCTACATCACAAGGTTCAATGACATATCCAATAAAAATAGAAATAGATAATAAAAATAAACTAATAAAGCCAGGTATGTTTGGTGAAGTTAGTATAGTTACAGAGAAAAAAGAAAAAGTAATTACAGTACCAAGTGAAGCTGTAATAGTAAAAGAAGGAAATGATGTAGTATTTACTGTTGAAGATAATAAAGCACATATGAAAAATGTATCACTTGGAATTGATAATGGAGAATATGTAGAAATTATAAAGGGAGTAAAAGAAGGTGAAACTGTAGTTATTAAAGGACAGAATTATTTAGATGAGGGAAGTAAAGTTAAAACTGCTAAATAGGGGAGGATACTATGAATATATCAAAAATATCAGTAAAAAGGCCTGTAACAACCCTCATGTTCATGTTTATAGCCATACTAATAGGAATGGTTTCGTTAACACTTTTACCAATAGATCTTTATCCAGAAATGGAGATTCCTGTGGCTATAGTTTCAGTGAATTATAGTGGGGTTGCACCTGAAGAAATAGAAACTTTAATAACAAAGCCTATAGAAAAGTCTGTAGCAACAGTAAGTAACTTGAAAAATATTACTTCTTATTCAAGGGAAGGAAATTCTATAGTTGTAGTTGAATTTGAATATGGTACAGATATGGATTTTGCATCTCTTGAAATGAGAGAAAAAGTAGACTTAGTAAAAGGAATGCTTCCAGATGATGCATCAACTCCTATGGTACTTAAAATAGATCCAAATGCAGAGCCTATAATAAATCTCGGTATTTCGGCTAATATGGATCTTGGAAAGCTTCAATCTATAGTAGAAGATGAGCTTGAATCTCGTTTTGAAAGAATTGAAGGAGTAGCTTCTGTTGATTTATCTGGAGGTGATGAAAAGGAAGTTAAAATCAAGATAAATCAAGAAAAGCTAGAGGGATATGGTTTATCTTTAGGTCAAATACAAAATATTTTAAGAGCTGAAAACTTAAATTTACCTGGTGGAAATGTAAATAAAGGACAAAAGGAATTATTAGTTAGAACAGTAGGTGAATTTAAAAGTATAAATGAAATAAATGAGATACCTTTAACCTTAAATAATGGAGATATAATAAGGCTTTCTGATATAGCATCGATTTCACTTTCTTATAAAGATAAGGACAGCATATCAAGAGTTAATGGTAAAAATAGTATAGGTATTTCTATTACAAAGCAATCTGCTGCTAATACTGTTAAGGTTGCACAAAACATACTTGAAGAAGTAGAAAAAATAAGAAAAGATTATCCTAACATTGAAGTTGTAGTTGGATTTGATCAATCAGAATTTATTAATAAATCTATAAGTAATGTTACAAGTAGTGCTATAACAGGAGGGATACTTGCAGTAGTTATACTTTTCTTATTCTTAAGAAATATAAGATCTACATTTATAGTTGGGACTGCAATTCCAGTATCTATTATAGCTACTTTTGCACTTATGTATTTTGGAGGACTAACAATTAACTTAATATCTCTTGGAGGGCTTGCTCTTGGAATTGGTATGCTAGTTGATAACTCTATTGTTGTTCTTGAAAATATATACAGACATAGAGAGTCAGGACTTTCTAGAGTTGATGCTGCAACTAAGGGAGCAAAAGAAGTCACTATGGCTGTATTTGCTTCAACTATGACAACAATTGCAGTATTTTTACCTATAGTATTTGTTAAAGGATTTACAGCAATAGTATTTAAACAGCTTTCATTTGCTGTAGTATTTTCACTACTTGCATCATTAATTGTAGCAATAACTGTAGTTCCAATGATGTGTTCTAAAATACTGAAGGTCGGAGAAGTTAAAAAGAGAAAACATAAAGGTATTTCTCTTGGAAGAGTACTTGATTTATTTAGTAACTTCATAGACTCTTTAAGTAATATTTATGGTAAAATACTGGATTTTGTTTTAAAACATAGAAAAACAACAGTACTTATAGCTGTGGGTATATTTGTTTCATCTATAGCACTTGTTGGAGCTGTTGGAGGAGAATTTTTCCCTAAAGAGGATGAAGGAAACTTTACCATAACAATAGAAACACCATTTGGAACAACTCTTGAAGATAGTGATAAAATAGTAAAGGAAGTTGAAAAAATAGTAGATACTATTCCAGAAAAAGATAAAGTATTTTCGAAAATTGGAGAATCTTCTGGATTTTCAAGAAGTATCTCTAATAAATCTGAGGTAAATGTAGTTTTAGTAGACCAAAAGGATAGAAAAAGGTCAACAGAAGATGTAGTTAATGAAGTAAGAGAAAAGGTTGAAGATATAGCAGGAGCAAAAATAACAGTTGCAGAGGCTTCTTCAATGAAAGGTGGAGGTCCTTCAAGAGCTGCAATTGAAATTGAGATAAAAGGAGATGACCTTGAAACACTAAAAACAATAGGAGATGATTTTGTAAATATAGTAAAATCAGTTCCAGGAACAGCAGAAGTTACATCAGATACAGAAGAAGGAGATCCAGAGGCTAGAGTTGTTTTAAATAGAAGAATAGCATCTTTTTATGGAATAACAGCAAGTGATGTTGCTAACACTATTAAATCATCAATAGATGGATCAAAAGCAACAACGTTTAAAATAGATGGAGATGAAATAGATGTAACTGTATCCTTAGATGATACTGTTAAAAATTCTATTGAAGATATGAGGCAGATATTAATAAAATCTCCTACAGGAAAAAGTGTTCCTTTAGGACAAATATCAGATGTAAAATATGGAAATTCACCAACTCAAATTACTAGAATAAATCAAACTAGAACTGTAACAGTAGGATCTCAGCTTTATGGAAGAGATTTAAAGTCTGTAACTAATGATATAAAGAAAAAGTTAGAGGGATATAATCTTCCTTCTGGATACAGCTATAACTTTACAGGACAGCAGGAAGATATGGTAGAGGCTTTTTCAAGCTTAGGGCTTGCTTTATTATTATCTATAATAATAGTATATATGGTACTAGCTTCTCAGTTTGAATCATTAATACATCCATTTACAGTAATGCTATCAGTTCCATTTGCATTATCTGGAGGGTTTATAGGATTATTTGTAACAGGAAGATCATTATCTGTACCTGCACTTATAGGGGTAATAATGCTTTCTGGTATAGTTGTAAATAATGCTATAGTTTTAGTTGATTATATAAATCAATTAAGAGATGGTGGAATGGATAGAAAAGAAGCTATAATTAAAGCTGGATTTACTAGATTTAGACCTATACTTATGACTACTTTAACAACAGTGCTTGGACTTATGCCATTAGCTCTTGGAATTGGAGAAGGAGCATCAACGCAAGCTCCAATGGCAACTGTAGTTATAGGTGGGCTTACGCTTTCTACACTTTTAACTCTAGCGTTTATACCGGTTGTATATACTATATTTGATGATTTAATTATAAAATTCAAAAACAAATTTAGAAAAAAGAAAGAGGGGAGATTAAATGAGGAAAGTAGTCATTAGTATATTGTTAGTATTTATGACACTATTAACTTCGATACTCACATATGCAGATAATTCAGGAGAAGAAAATATAAAAAAACTTTCACTAGATCAGGCAATAGATGAAGCAATAAAAAATTCTACTGAACTTAAAACAATTGATTTAGATATTGAAATAAAGGAGATAGAGTTAGATCAGGCAAAACATAGTGAGAAAAAATATAAGGATTCAGAAGTTGTTATGATAAATCCTATGGAAGATTCAAGTGTTCAGAAATTCCAAATAGATAAAAATATGTATAGCAAAAAAGCGAAATATGCTCTTGAAGAAGAAAAAATAAAAAAGAATTATAAAATAGAAGATTTGAAGTATAAAGTAACAGCTTCTTATTATGCAACACTTCAAGCTAGAGATTATTTAAATGTTGCAAATGATAATTTAAAAAATGTAAAAAGAAACAGAGATGAAGTTAAGAAAAAATTTGATTTAGGAGTTGCTTCAAAATCAGACCTTTTAATGGCAGATATATCGTTAAATGAAGCGAATGTAAATTTAGAAAAGGCAAAAACGGATTTAGAAAATGCATATAGAAGATTGAATATGGTTTTAAATTACCCTCTTGATACAAAGCTTGAGCTTACGTCTAATTTTAAGGAAGAAGAATTTAAAGCAGATTTAAATAAAGATTTAGGAAAAGCATATGAGCAGAGATTTGATATGATTCAGATGAATCATAACTATGAAATTGTAAAGCTTGATTTTGAAACAAATTCTATAAAATATCCGGAAAACACTTATGTATATAAAACTAAACAAAGAAATGTAGCTAAAATTGAAAGTGTTTTAGCAGATTATAAAAAAGTAGTTGAATTTGACATAAGATCAAAATACGATGCTGTAATTAATGCTAAAAAGCAAATAGAATTAGCTAAAGCTAATGTTGAAAAAGCAAAAGAAGGATTAAGACTTAGAGAACTTTCTTATAATGCTGGAGTTGGGACTTTACTTGAAGTACAGCAAGCAGCAAATCAATTATACAGTACAAATATATCTTTATCAGCAGCAGTGTCAAACTATAATTTAGCAGTTCTTGATTATAATAAAGCTGTAAATATAGGAAATATAGATTAAGGTTATTATTTTTAAGGTCCCATATTATTAAAAAATAATATTGGGACTTTTTAATTATGTAAAAAGCTAATAAACCATATATAGAGTTTATACCTTTTTCATGCTATAATTATATGATAAAATTAAATTATATAATTATAATGTGTATTAAATTCGACAAAAAGTTAATGCTTAAAAACTTTTAACGTGGGGGGTTTGTAATGAAAAAGTTTCGAATGAAAAAATGGGTTAAAAGTACACTTGCTATAATAGTGGTAGTATTTTTGGTTTTAACAAGTGTAATGTATTCTTTTGGAGCTCAAATGTTTACTGATGTTACTGATAAGCATTGGGCTAAAAAATATGTAGAGGATATGGCTTCTAAAAAGATAATAACTGGATATAGTGATGCGACTTTTAAACCTGATAAATCTGTATCTAGAACAGAATCGATAGTAATGATAACGAGGTTATTTGATCCAAAAGAAATAGAATCAGTATACGAAAAAAATAAATCAAAGTATGAGAAAACTTTAAAGAACCATGGCATATTAACTTATGCAAATTGGGCAAAAGAAGAAATGGTATTTGCACTTGAAAAAGATATTTTAAATAATGAACAGATACTTTCTGCATTTATAAAAGATGGAAAGCCTCAAAATGCTTTAAGATGGGAAATAGCAGTTTATCTTGCAAGAGGATTAGGTCTTGAAGATGAACTTAGTAAAGTAGTAGTTTTAGGATTTAAAGATTCAAATGAAATACCATCAGATGCAAAACCATATATAGATATACTTATTAAAAAAGGAATAATAAATGGAAAAGGTGATTATAAAGGAAACTTTAATCCTAAAAATTCTGTAACTAGAGCAGAACTTGCTAAAATGTTATCTATAGGATATGAATTAGCACATAAAGATGATAATAAAGATTCAAATAATAATGATAATAACAATAATGAAGATAAAAAAGAAGAAGTATTAACTTCTATAGAAGGAAAAATATATGATGTTATTACTTATAACGATAATGTAACAATAACTATATTAAACTCAAAAGGAAATAAATTAGTATTTAGCAACGATAAGGATGATATAGGAATAAAATGGGGAAGTAATAATGCAAGTATTTCTGATTTAAAAAAGGATATGGAAGTTACTCTTACTGTTTCTGGAAATAAAGTATATAGTATAAAAATAAAAGATATAGAAGTAGAAAAAGAAGGGTATTTTTATAACTATTCATTTGAAACAAATGGAGGTAAAATTCTTAGATTTAAGATAAATAATAAATATGAAGAGTATAAAATGGATGATGATACTGAAATAACATTAAATGGTAAAGATACTAATTTCTATGAATTAGAAAAGGAAGATAAAGTAAAAATCAAATTATTAAATGGAAACTTAAAAGAAGTAAAAGCTATATCTAAAGAATTAAAAATAAAAGGTATATTAAAAGAAATATCAAGTTCTAAATTAACTATAGAAAAAGATGATGAAATCTATAAATTCGAAGTAGATGATGATGTTAAGGTTGAAAGAAAAAACAAAGATGCAAAAATATCGGATGTTCGTATAGGAGATAAAGTAGAGCTTAAGGTAAAATATGGAGAAGTTAAAGAGATAGAAGCAGATACTGTTAAAAAAACAGTTGAAGGAATATTAAAAGAAATTAAAATGGCTCAAACGCCAGAGATAACTATATTAGATGAAGATGATAATCTTAAAACATATAAGCTTCTTTCTGGATTTGAAGTAGAAGTAGATAATAAGTCTGCAGGGCTTTATGATCTTAGAATAAATTATAAGGTAGAACTTACTTTGGAAAGTGGAGAAGTAATAAAAATAGAAACTGATGAAGAAACTGTAAAAGAAAGCTTTATGGGAAAAATACTAGATATTGATACAGGGGATAATATTATAGAACTTGAAAATAAATCAGATGGTAAAACATTATATATAAAGTATAATAGCAATACTATTATAATAGATGAAGATGGAGATAAAACAAGTGAAAAAAAATTAGATGATGATGATATAATATCTGTAGTTGGAGAAGATAAGTTAGGATCAATTAGTGCTGATAAAATTATTATAATTGATAATAATTAAGGAGAATTAATAGGGGGATATAAAATGAAAAAATTACTTATTGTAGATGATGAGTTAGGACTCAGATCCCTTCTAAGTAGTTTATTTAGTGAAGAATATGAAGTTTATTTAGCAGAAGATGGAGAACAAGCATTAGATATTGTAAAGGGGAATAGAGTGGATCTTATACTTTTAGACATGAGACTTAAAAGAATGGATGGTCTTGAAATATTAGAAAATATAAGAAAATACGATGAAGAAGTAAAGGTATTTATATTAACCGCTTTTACAGATTCTAAAAAAGTAGACAGATTACATGAACTTAGAATAGAAGGAATACTTCAAAAACCATTTGACATATTTGAATTAAAGGAAAAAGTGGATAGTGTATTAGTGTAGAGTGGATATTTTATCCACTCTCATTTTTTTAAAACTATATTTACAAAACTGTTTTAAGGTAATATAATTAACATATAAACTAAATAATAAACATATTAACTATATAGGAGCATTCCTGTAATGAATAAATTTGAACTTTGATAAAAAAAGTACCTCCTGATAGAATACAGGGTGTAAGGTTGCAACTTACCCCGAATTAAAATAAGACTATCAATGGAGGTACTACAAATGAATTATACACAAAATAAAAAGATTTCGCAAATAACAGAATCAACTTTAATTATTGGAATAGATATAGCTAAATATGCACACGTTGCTAGAGCTCAAGATTTTAGAGGAATTGAGTTAGAGAAGTATATTGAAGTTTCAAATTCTATTGAAGGGTTTCG
>NZ_FRAE01000145.1 GCF_900142235.1 Tepidibacter formicigenes DSM 15518
CTGAATAAAAGTATCAATTATTTTGAGCAACGGAGTCCGTTAGGACTCGTTGGCGACATGAGCCATGCGATAGCATGAAGCGAATTTTTTTATTTCTCAATAAAGATTCTCATGATTTAGAAAAAACAGTATATGACATAATAGATGAAATAAATATGGAAGTTGATTTTAGAAATTGCTTTGTTGAATGTGATGTTATATTAAGTATCTAATTGGAACAGAATATAGGGTGTATGATCTAATATATTAGGACCAACTTTAAATATGAAAATATGTGCCATGGCACTTCAAATATATAAAGCCTAGAGAAATCTAGGCTTTAATCATGCCTTAATATATGCTCTTGAACTTCTAAAATAAAGCCATGGCTACTAATTGATAATACATTTCAATAGATTTATAGATTTTCTATAAAAAATAATACTTATCCTCAAATTGAGGTAGAGTATTAATTTACTTATCATAGACATGGATCTAATGACGGAGCTTATTTCCTAACTAAATGTGATATAAAAAAAGTGGACTAAAAAATAAGTAATACTGTAGATTTTATATATAAAATCTACAGTATTACTTATTTTTTGAGTCTACAATTATTAAATCAACTATTTCTATAGGCAATTGTCCTCTATACTTTTTTCCTGAGATTAAATTATCATAAATTATTATTTGTCCTTTAGCATTAAAGCAAATAAGCACAAGAGATTGTTTTGAATTTCCAATAAAATAATAAATAGGGTATGAAATATCATTAGTGGTTCGCCTTAATGTTATTTTATTTATGTTTTCATATAAACTTTGTATTATCTCTTGTGATTTTATTGTTTTATAAATTTTAAAATTTGAATTCTTTAAGACATCTTCATTATTGTTAATTTTAACTATATCTAGTTTATTAGGAACTATTAAAATTGAAGTGTCTAATTTTTGAAAATAATGATATATATTTATTATTGATATAATAATAAATAAAGAAAATAAAAAGCCGAGTATGGTTATTAATTTTCTTTTTAAATATTTTAGATTATTCATAAAATTCCCTTTCATAAGATATATTTGAAATTGGGTTTAATTATAAAATAAATAATAGAGAAAAGATTTTATATTTGCCTATTCCCTAATTAATGTAATTATATCAAAGTTTCACCACTTTACAAGTAATTGATTAAATTTAATCCAAAAAATAATATAACTGAGCCTTAAATTGTTAATAATCTTTAGTGATTAAACCAAAATAAC
>NZ_FRAE01000037.1 GCF_900142235.1 Tepidibacter formicigenes DSM 15518
AATAAAGGCATTAATCATAGATTCAAGAGAAAAATTTCTTTTACGTCCAAAATTAGAATAATATTTTTGATAAAAAGAAAGTGGGATGAAATCACTAATATCAAAAAAATGATTTAACATAGAAAGTAAATTGTATTGATTTTGATTAAAAAACTTTTCAAAATCAGAAGAAATATTAGAAAAGTTTAATTGTTTAGCTTGAACTGGCATAAGTTTTTCCTCCTTTTTTCATTTTGAGTTATACACATCTAGTTAATGTATATATACCCAAAATGGGGGAAACTTAGCCATTTCTATAAATTTAAATGTAGTATTTATGCGAGTTGTAGAGTTCTGCAACGAGCTATTTGTAAGAGTTAGTAAAGGAGGGTGAAAATGCTTACAGAAAAAGCGTTGGAGGGCTTTAAAAAATTCATAGAAAGAAATATTGCATATGCCCGCTACAAAATAGGCGGAACGTATCACCGAGCAACAATACATCGCAAAGAACGTCTTACAGACGGAAAAGTTGCGGTGTATTTTTCTATCATTCCACAAGCGGCAAACGATGTAATAATATCGGAAGTACAGCTTTTCGATACGAACAATGATTTATGGGCTTCAAAAGCTGAAAACATCGAAATTAAGAGTGTGCAAGAAGGTGTTTTATATCGTTTCGCATTTGATATTAAGGAGGTGTAACAAAAATGGCTTATAACCGCACATTCTGGAAAGACCATGTGACACAGTATGAAAACCGTTATAGAGAGGTTAATAATGGGGATGGAACAATAACACACGAACCAATTGAAGGCGAGGTAATACAGCAGGGAACTCCGCAAAATGAACCGAATTTTAACAATATTGAAGAGGGAGTTTTTGCGGCAAATGAAATGGGAAGCGAAGCAACAAGAGTGTTATTGCACCATGACCAGACGTTAAAGAAGCTAATAGGAGAGGCGGGAGAAACAACGCTTACAAATTCCCTTGAATACCCGTTCAATAATTCGATAAAAACAATTGCAATTGCAACAAAGCGAGATACAACAGATTATACCGTTGATATTGACGCAATAGCAACTGGTGGCGATATTGGGCGCATTGAAGTAACAGACAAACAATTGAACGGCTTCAAGATTGCATTTACAGGAAGTGCAAAAAGCGTTAACTTAAAGTATATTGTCAAAGGAGGAATTTATTAATGGCTAATATAATTATTAAATCAGAAGAACGCCGCAAGCATGAAGCGTATGTATTGGATAGTTTTAAAAAGAAAGGTTGTAATGTATCAAGAAGTGACCGTGAAGCGGCTGAATGCATAGCTGCACGTTCGCGTGAAGTATATAAAAAGCTTAAAAAGATGGAGGGGGAAATATAATGAAGATTATTGAGAAAAACGAAGGTAAAAAGATTGATTATACAATCACTGAAAACAAAATTACATTTGCCGACGAACTTATGCTTAACTTAAAGAAATACGAACGTGATGACCCGAATCATATCGACGTGTGTCTTGATAGATTTGGGAATCTTGTTTCTGGTGTTATTCCGGGAGTTGCGGAAGTGTATGTTGCGCAAATTGATATTCCGGCAAGAGAATATGATTTCATTGCGGACGGCGTAGACGAAAACGGAGAACCAAAGGAAGTTCCAATGCCGCTTCCTTTCGATATGGAAAAATGTACTTTAACGCTTTGGGCGCTAAAATAAAAATGGAGGGATAAAGATTATGACAAACTTTGATGATTTAAAATTATCCGTTGAGGCTATCAGCGGAGGAAAAAACACTGTTATTCTTGACGATTTGGGAATGCCGTCAATTGTTGTTCCATTTCCTAAATTAAAGTATTCAGACATCATAGCTGGTGGCTCACAAGACGCGCTTCCAGCTTTTATTGTGGATGGTGAAGAGGTTGACGTCATACATGTGAGTAAATATCAAAACATCGTTGTAAACAGCCGTGCATATTCATTGCCATTCAAGGACCCGAGGGTATATGTTGATTTTGACACAGCCCTTGCGTCATGCAGAAACAAAGGCGCTGGATGGCATTTGAACACAAATGCATTATGGGCGGCAATTCAAAGTTGGTGCTATAAAAACAATACAGTACCTCACGGAAATTCAAATTATGGACAAGATTACAGCAATCCACATGAAAAAGGTGTTGTAACTTACAAATATGAAAGCAATGGACAAATGTACAATGGTAGAACTGCAACAGGAAGCGGACCGGTTACTTGGTATCATAATTATGATAGTTCTGGAATTGCTGACCTTTGCGGCAACATTTGGGAATGGGCTGCCGGAATGCGCCTTGTAAATGGGGAAATTCAGATTATTCCAAACGGAAACAGTATGAAGCTTGATTGCAATATGAGTTCGTCAAGTACAGAATGGAAAGCAATTATGCCAGATGGAACACTTGTTACTCCAGGGACAGCAGGCACACTCAAATATGATGGAGAAACAGCTAGTGGAGGCGTAAGACTTAATACGGAAATCGAATTTTCAACAGAAACTATGTCGAACACATATACATCAAAACAATTTGGTACATTAACAGCGAAAACAGGTGTTGCTGTTCCGCAGTTATTGAAAGGTTTGGGACTATTCCCTATTCCGGATTATGATTATGGAAACGGAAATATATGGATAAGAAATCATGAAGCAGAGCGCGTGCCGTTCCGCGGGGCGAGTTGGTACCACACGTCCAGCGTGGGTGTTGCGGCGTTGTCCTTGTATTACCCGCGTTCTGGTTCGGGTAGCGACGTTGGCTTCCGCTCCGCTTTTTGCGAGAAACTGAAAACTGGAAGCTTATAAACTGAAAGGCGGGCGATAGCCCGTCCTTATTTTTTAAAAAAATTAACGGTTTTAGGGGGAATTATGGAAGGCTTTAAAATAAAACAGAAAATATACGACATGATACTTTATGGAAGCCCTGCTTTAACACAATTCCCAAAAGCAGAAAAATATGTACTTGCAAGCGACATAAGAAAATCAATGTATCGAATGTTTGAACTTGCCGTGACAATTGAAAAGAAATATTACAAGAAAACAACCTTACAGGATTTAGATATTGAACTTGATATATTGAGGCATTTAATAAGGCTTGCCGCAGATAAGAAATTGTATCTGAATCGAAAACCGTGTTTGCCATTCAAGAAGTATGAATATTGGGCGAGGCTTCTTGATGAAATTGGAAAAATGATTGGAGGATATAAAAAAGCCGTCAAATGACGGTTTTTATATATGGGGAGTGAGCCGTTTATATTAGCGCGTGCCGTTCCGCGGGGCGAGTTGGAACAACACGTCCAGCGCGGGTGTTGCGGCGTTGTACTTGAATAACCCGCGTTCTAATTCGAGTAACAACATTGGCTTCCGCTCCGCTCTACCTTTAGTCAGAAGATGTGCGCATACGTGCGTAAATCCAGTACAGAGGTTAAAGGGGTTCACTTCCCTTTCTGTATTACATACCGGAAAAAAGATTGAATTGCCGTAGAAACAGTTAGTAAACAAAGCAATAGTTGAAAAGTGTTACATAGTGGCACAAATATACAAGAGAGGAAACAAGGGAGAGGCGATGAAAACAATTAAGAATTTATATCCTAAAATTTATGACTTTGAAAATTTATATCAAGCATGGGAACAGGCGCAGAAAGGGAAAAGATTCAGAGAAGAAGTTTTGGCATTCGCCAACGACCTTGAAGCTAACTTGATTGATATTCAAAATCATCTTATTTACGGAACTTACCGGGTGGGGAAATACCGCCCGTTTTATGTTTATGAACCAAAGAAAAGGTTAATTATGGCTTTGCCTTTCCGTGACCGGGTTGTGCAATGGGCTATTTATAGACAACTTTTTCCGTTGCTGGATAAGCAATTTATATTTGATTCTTATGCTTGCCGCAAGGGGAAAGGGACACATGCCGCGGCGGATAGGTTGCAATATTGGTTGAGGCAAACAGACAGAAAACCAGAACGATACTATTACTTAAAGCTTGACATATCAAAATATTTTTACAGGGTGGACCATGCCGTTTTAATTGAGATACTGAAAAGAAAAATAAAAGATAAACAGTTAATTGAATTGCTTTGTACAATAATCAATTGTGAAGAAATGAAATTTGGATTGCCAGCGGGAGTTAACCCGGATATGTGTCCGGAAGATGAAAGGCTTTCAGAAGTTGGAATGCCTATAGGAAACTTGACATCACAAATGTTTGCGAATTTATATTTGAATGAACTTGACAATTACGCAAAGCATGGATTGCGATTGCATTACTACATTCGATATATGGATGATGTCATAATTCTACACCCGGACAAGAAATATCTTGCAGAGGTGAAAAATGAAATAGAGACATTTTTAAATGAAAAGCTTAATTTGCAGTTGAACAATAAAACAGCAATTCGACCTTGTAGCATGGGAATTGATTTTGTCGGATTTAGAATATGGGCGACACATAGGAAGTTGAAGAAGAAAACAGCAAAGAAGATAAAAACGCGTGTTAAATACCTTGTAAAAGCAAAAGAATCCGGAGAAGTAACGCAGGAAACTTTTGAAAGAAGTATTGCTTCATACAAGGGGATTTTACAACATTGCAATAGTTATGGATTTAGGCAGAAGCTAAATGAAATGTTCAGAAAGAATAGAGGTGAGCAACGTTGAACGAATGCAAGGATTGCATACAAGTGAAGAACTTGGAAGATAGAATAAAATCCGTTTGGAATGCGATTAATGAAACAAAGGGTTTCATTAAAGACTTTGAAAAAAGAATTACAGATTTAGAAATCGCAAAAAGTGAGAGCAGAAAAGATATAGAAAGGATATTTGACGCAATAGAGACGATTGAAAAAAATATAGTCAAAATTGCAGACGCTATGGAAGCCATGAAAAGCAAAGACATCAAGACATATGACAATTTAAAATATGAGGTTATAAAATACATCGTGCTAGCTGGGCTTGCCTTTGCCATGGCTAAACTTTTCTAAAAGGACGGTGAAAAAGAATGGAATATATAGGCTACATCATAGCAGGAGTTTTTGCCGGAGCCATTGTAACGGCATTTATTGCGGCGAAAAAAGGAAAGAAAAAATTTGAGTTCTCGAAAGTTGTACTTATGTTGGTTTTATCAACCTATTTCATAGGGGTTTTCGTAGGAGTGAAAATTGTTTTTATTGATGTATCACAATTGGGGGTTGTGCTGGCGTTCATTGGAACACCAACAGCCGCCGCGATTGCTTTTTATTGCTGGAAAGCAAAGGCAGAGAACTTATTGAAAATTAAAAAGGAAAATCCGGAAATTACGGAAGTTCCTATTGATTTTAATAATATATCATCACAATAATAAGGAGGTAATTTGGAATGAGAATAACAAAGAAAAATTCACCAAACAAGTATAATGGAAGAAGAGGTTGGAAACCAGATATGATTGTTTGTCATATCACAGAGGGGTCATATAATGGCGCGGTATCATGGTTATGCAATCCGAAGTCGCAAGCTTCGGCACATTATGTTGTTGCTAAAGATGGAAGAGTGACGCAACTTGTGGACCTAAAGGACGGTGCTTGGTGCAATGGGACAAGTACAAAGCCATCAAGCAAAGTTTATTATGGGAAATCATCACTAAAAGCCGTAAGAGATAGAAGGACCAACGCAAACTATTACACTATTTCAATTGAGCATGAGGGATTCTGGAAGGAAAACAAAGGCAAACTTACAGAAGCGCAGAAAGCCGCAACAATTGAACTGATAAAGCATATAAGGGATGAAGTGAAAAGGATATTCGAGGTAGAAATACCAGCGAATAGAGCGCATATAGTGGGACATTACGAAGTAAATCCGATAACAAAACCACATTGCCCGGGTGAGAACTTCCAGTTTGACGAAATAATAAAAGCAGTAAGTGGCTCGAATAGCACACCAACGAATACAAATGATTTTAAAGTTGGTGATACCGTAACAGTTAAAAGAAGCGCCACAAAGTACGCTACAGGACAAAGGATTGCCAATTTTGTAAAAGGAAGCAAATACAAAATAAAACAGCTTGGAGCGGATAAGGCGTTGTTATCCGGTATAAATAGCTGGGTGAAATTATCAGACTTAGAAGGAGAGGGAGGAACTAGAAACATTATAAAAGTAGGTTCAAAAGTTAAAATCACCGGAAGCAAATATGCAACAGGTCAGAAAATCCCGGGATGGGTAAAAAACAGAACTCATGAAGTTTCAAGGATAGCAGGAGAAAAAGTGCTGCTTGGAGCAAATGGTGGAATCAATAGTTGGTTGAATAAAAATGACATTAAAATTATAAAATAGGGGGAACGAAAATGGCTATATTGAATTTTTTGTTTGAAAATTGGGACAGTGTTCTTGTTGCTATAGGGTTTATTGCACTTGTTGTGGTGCTTATCAAAAGAGGCGAAACGAAGATATTGAACAATATACTTTACAAGCTGGTAACACAAGCAGAAAGAGAATTTGGAGCAGGAACAGGGGAATTGAAATATGCGGCAGTATCTGATTGGATATACGAACGTTTGCCGGCTATATTGAAATTCTTATTTACTTCAAAAGATATAGACAGAATGATTGAAAGCACACTTGAAATGGCAAAACAAAAATGGGAAAGCAACGAAAACCTAAAAATGTATATTAATAATGAAGAGAAAATTTTGCCAGAAATTAAAACGGAATAAAAGAAGCAAAAGCCCGTTGGAGAATTGATGTTCACCAGTGGGCTTTTGAACATATTTTATAGTTGAATGCTTACAAACTGTATGGTAGAATATACTCATGCATAAAATAGCATTATACCAAAAATACAGAAAGAATACAAGAAAAATTAATTTTATTAACAATATATAATAACACACTTGGAAATAATAAATATAGGAGGAAGCTACCGCGATGGAAAATAAAAATAGAGAAAAAGTTGACCTAAGTCTTGACGCAGAGACATTTTACAAGAAATATGGGCGCAAAAAAACCATATCTACATTCACTTTAGGATGTAAAGTAAATCAATATGAAACAGAGGCAATGATTGAGCTTTTTAAAAAAGCTTCATATGAAATTGTGGACTGTGAAGAGTATGCTGATGTATATGTGATAAATACTTGTACAGTAACAAATATGAGTGATAGAAAATCAAGACAATTTATAAGAAGAGCTAAAAAGAAAAATCCTTGTTCTATAATAGCTGTAGTTGGTTGTTATTCTCAAGTAGCACCTGAGGAGATTCTAGATATAGAAGAAGTAAACATTGTTATGGGAACAAATGATAGAAATAAAATTGTACAAATAATAGAGAAAGTTAATAGTAATACTAAATTGAGCACTGTTGATGATATAATGAAGGTTAGAGAATTTGAAGAAATGCAAATAAAAGAAGTAAGAGGAAAAACTAGAGCATTTTTAAAAATACAAGAAGGCTGTGATAGATTTTGCTCTTACTGTATAATACCTTATGCCAGAGGACCTGTCAGAAGCAGATTACTTGATAATATAGTAAGTGAAGTTAAAGAACTTTCAAACAATGGATTTAAAGAAATAGTTCTAACAGGTATTCATGTAGCATCTTATGGAAAAGATTTAGGAAATGTAAATTTGTTAGATGTGTTAAAGGAAATTCATAAAATAGAAGGTATTAAAAGAATAAGATTAAGTTCTGTAGAACCTCTTCTTATGACAGATGATTTTATAAAAGAAATATCTTCTATGGATAAGATATGTCCTCACTTTCACTTATCCCTTCAAAGTGGATGTGATGAAACGTTAAAAAGAATGAATAGAAAATATACTACAAAAGAATATAAAGATATAGTTAAAAAAATTAGAGAAAACATAAAAAATGCATCTATAACTACAGATGTCATAGTTGGTTTTCCAGGAGAAACTGATGAAGAGTTTGAAAAGACTTATAGATTTTTAGAAGAAATAGAACTTTCTCAAATGCATATATTCAAGTATTCTCCAAGAAAAGGAACTCCTGCTGCTGTTATGAAAAATCAAGTAGATCCTAAGATAAAGCAAGTGAGAAGTGAAAAGCTTATAAGTTTATCTAAGGAGAATTATGTAAAATTTGCATCTGATTTCATAGATAAGACTATGCCAGTATTATTTGAGCAAAAATTAGAAAATGGATATTATGAAGGATTAACTCCTAATTATATAAGAGTTTTAGTTAAAGAAGAAGATATAGAAGGAAAAATATTAAATGTGAAATTAAAGGAAATAAAAGAAGAATTTGTAGAAGGAATTTTGATTTAAATATAGTATTTATATTTTAGGTTTCATTGTAAGGAGGTGTAAACTTTGGAAAATTGTATATTTTGCAAAATAGTCAATGGAGAAATTCCATCAACTAAAGTGTATGAGGATGATAAAGTGTTTGCATTTAAAGATATAAATCCAGTAGCTCCAATTCATATTTTGGTAATACCCAAAAAACATTATGAATCTGTAATAGATATACCAGATAATGAAATGGACATTATAGCTGATATTCATAAAATAATAAATAAAATTGCTAAAGAAATGAATTTTGAACAAAATGGATTTAGAATTGTAAATAATTGTGGAAAAGACGCTGGTCAAGAAGTAAAGCACGTACATTATCATATTATTGGTGGAAAAACCTTAAATTGGCCATAAAATTAAAAAATACTTGATAAAAGTCAAAAATTAGTTTATAATAATTGGGTATGGTAGTAACCCTGTAGCAAACCAAGCTTATAGTCACAGTTATAGTTATAGCAGAATTGCTGGTATCGGAGGGAGGGAAGAAGAATGTCAGAAATAAAAGTAAGAGAAAACGAAACTTTAGATAGTGCTCTTAGAAGATTTAAGCGTCAATGTGCTATGTCTGGTATATTATCTGAAGTTAGAAAAAGAGAGCATTACGATAAGCCAAGCGTAAAGCGTAAGAAAAAAGCTGAGGCTGCAAGAAGAAAAAAAGCAAAAAGATATTAGATAAGAGGTGAAAGGGAATGTCCCTTAAATCGAAGTTAATGGATGATTTGAAGCTTGCCATGAAAGAGAAAAATCAAGTTAAAAAATCTGTTGTTACTCTTATAAGATCTGCAGTTAAGCAATATGAAGTAGACAATAGAGCTGAACTTGATGATGAAGGGATATTAGATATTGTTTATAAGCAGATGAAACAAAGAAAAGATGCCCTTGAAGAGTTTGAAAAGGCAGGCAGAGAAGATCTTATAAATCAGACACAGTCTGAAATTGAAGTACTTAAAACCTATTTACCGGTTCAATTAAGTGAAGAAGAAGTTGAAAAAATAGTTATAGAAACTATAAATGAAGTCAATGCTTCTTCAATGAAAGAGATGGGTAAAGTTATGTCAGCTATAATGCCTAAAGTAAAAGGTAAAGCTGATGGAAAGATTGTAAATGAATTAGTAAAAAAACACTTACAATAGATTCAAAAGACTAAAGCTTAGCTTTAGTCTTTTTCATATCATATAAAAAATTCCAACTTTAAAGTTGGAATTTTTTATTCTATAGGAAACTATAAATTTTTTAAACTGTTGATAACTTTGGTAACTGAATAAAAGTATCAACTATTTTGAGCAACGGAGTCCGTTAGGACTCGTTGGCGACATGAGCCATGCGATAGCATGAAGCGAATTTTTTTATATGATAAAACAAGGATTTGTATATAAATATAAAGAATGATTATATATAGTAAAGAAAAAATTTGTCAAATTTATCATAGATATATATAATTATATTATTGCATATATATTGAATATAATAGTTTATAGTATACTTTTTTTAGGGGGAAATTTTAAAAGAGGGGAGAGACAGAGTGAGAGATTCAAAAGAGTTATTAATAAAGAGCATACAAATGTTTTTAAACAATCAGAAGGAAAAAATAGATAAAGCAATGATAAATTTGATGAAATATCGTATATATAGAGAAAAAGAATATGAATTAGAACTAAAAAGATTCTTTCATATTGTGAGAGGAACAGGTAGTACATTAAAGCTTGATTATTTATCACAATTAGCAGGAGAGTATGAAGATTATTTAGAGTGCATAAAAAATAAAACATTTATTAGTGATGAAGTTTTTTCTAATTTATTAAAAGGTTTAGGTTATATTTATGAAGAAATAGAAAATTTGAAACAAAAATATATGTTTAGTATGAATGATAAAGATGTTAAAATAGAAAATAAAAATATAGATACTGAAAATAGGGGAAACATATTAATAGTTGATGATGATATAAATTTACTTTATTTACTGGAAAATGTATTTAAAGAAGACGGATATAATGTAATTACTTCCTCTAGTCCAGATAATGTGATGAGTATATTAAAACAAGAGAAAATAGATTTAGCAATTTTAGATGTAATTATGCCTGAAAAAAATGGATTTGAAGTATTAAAACAAATAAAAGAAGAAAAAATTAATGTACCTATAATATTTTTAACAGCTAAAAATATTACAAAAGATAAAATAAAAGCTTTAAGAGAAGGAGTAGAAGATTATATTACAAAGCCATTTCAAATAGAGGAACTTACTGTAAGGGTAGAATGTATACTTAAGAAGGTTAATAGCTATAAAAGAAAAATAATAAAAGATAATTTAACAGGAGTATATAATAAGGATTACTTTAATGAGCGATTAAAAGAAATTAAAAATATTTCTAAAAATGAGAAAAGAGTTTTTTCTATAGCCTTTATAGATTTTGATTATTTTAAAGAAATTAATGACAAATACGGACATTTAGCAGGAGATTATGCATTAAAAGTATTTGTACAGGAATTAAAAAAATACCTTCGTAGTAGTGATGAGATATATCGTTTTGGAGGAGATGAATTTTTAATTTTATTCAATGGGACACTAGGAACGCAAGCTTATGAAGCTTTAGAAAGAGCTAGAAGTAAAATAAGTAATAAAAATATTAATTACAAAGAAAATGATAATATTAATATTTCTTTTAGCGCTGGAATTTCAACTTTTGAAGATGGATATGAATCTATTGAAGAGTCTTTAGAAAGGGCTGATAAAGCTTTATATATTTCTAAAAAATTAGGAAGAGGAAAAACTACTTATCTTGAAAAAGAAAAAAAAGAGAAGAAAAAAATATTATTAATAGACGATTCTAATATAATTGTACACATGATAAAAGACAGGCTTAGTGCTAAATATGATGTAAAGTATGCTAATGATGGGCAAGAGGGTATTAATATTTTTAAAGAGTTTAAGCCAGATCTTGTAATTACTGATTTATTTCTTCCTAAAGTAGATGGGTTTGAAGTATGTAAAAAAATAAAAAGTGATGAAAATATAAAAAATACTAAAATCATTATTTTGAGTTGCAATTGTAAGGAGGAAGATATTAATAAATGTTTTGAAGAAGGTGCAGATGATTATATGATTAAGCCATTTTCACTTATTGAGTTAGAGGATAGAGTTGAAAAAATATTAAAATAAGAAGGTGAAAACTTGAAAAGGGCGTTTTTTACTTTTATTATTATTATTATTTTTATATTATCAAATATTTGTTTTGCTGATTCTAAAAATTCAGTATATGTAATAAACGTAAAAGGTGAAGTAAATCCTGGGATGTATTATCATATAAAAAATTCTATAAATAAGGCTGAGGATGAAAGTGCAGACTATATATTGCTTGAAATTGATACTTTTGGAGGAAGAGTTGATAGTTCTGTAAAGATAAGTGATTTAATAGTTTCATCTAATATACCTACAATAGCATTTATAAATAAAAAAGCAGAATCAGCAGGCGTTCTTATTAGTATATCCTGTGACAAAATATATATGGCTAAATCTTCAACTATAGGTTCTGCTGAGCCTGTTCCTAATACAGAAAAGAATATATCCTATTGGACTAGTCAGCTTAAAACTGTTGCAGAAGAAAAGGGAAGAGATCCACAAATTGTTGCTTCCATGGCAGATAAAGATATAAAAATAGAAGGTCTTGTTGATAAAGGAAAACTCCTTAATTTAACGACTAATAAAGCAAAAGAAATAAATTTTATAGATGGAGTAGTTTCTTCAAGAAAAGATATATACAATGATTTAAATATAAAATATGTAAATGAAAAGAAGTTAGAAGGAAATTTATATGAAAAATTTAGCAAATTCATAACCTTGAACTACGTATCTATAATACTCTTATCATTAGGGTTTGTAGGTATGGTAATAGAACTAATTACACCAGGGTTTGGTATTGGAGGTATAATAAGTATATTGGGATTTGGCTTATTCTTTGGAGGATCAGTACTTGGAGGAAATGCAGGTTATTTTGTATTCTTTGTATTTTTCATAGGAATAATATTTTTAGTATTAGAAGCAATGGCTCCTGGGTTTGGAGTATTTGGAATGTTAGGAATAGGATCTATTGCATTTAGTATAATAATGGCATCAAATTCTTTATTACAAGCCTTTATATATATAGTATTTGCATTTACAGTTACTATAATTACTTTAGTGTTTGCCATAAAAAAACTCCCAAAAAGGAAAATATCAAAAACTCTTTTTTTAAATACAAAGCTGAATAAAAAAGAAGGATTTGTATCTTCTAAAGAAAAATCTAAATATCTAGAAAAAGAAGGAATATGCATATCATATTTAAGACCTTCTGGAAAAGTACAAATTGGTGAAGAAGTACTTGATGTAATATCAGAAGGAGCTTTTGTAGAAATTGGGAAAAAAGTAAAAGTTATAAGAGTTGATGGAAGTAAAATAGTAGTTAGAGAAATTAAGGAGGGGTAATATAATGATTGGATCGATAATAGGAATAGCTTTTATAGTAATATTTATTGCTTTGTTTTTTAGTTTTATACCTGTTGGACTTTGGATTACAGCATTATTTTCAGGAGTTAAAATTTCAATTTTAACATTAGTTGGAATGAGATTTAGAAGAGTAGCTCCAGCAAGAATTGTAAATCCTATGATTAAAGCAACTAAAGCAGGACTTGATGTAGGTATAGATAAATTAGAAGCACATTATTTAGCTGGTGGAGATGTAAATTCTGTTGTAGATGCGTTAATTGCAGCTCAAAGAGCAAACATTAATTTAGAATTTGAACAAGCAGCTGCAATAGATTTAGCTGGTAGAGATGTACTTGAAGCAGTTCAGGTAAGTGTAAATCCAAAGGTTATAGAAACACCAAAAATTGCAGCTATGGCAAAGGATGGAATAGAAGTTATAGCAAGGGCTAGAGTAACTGTAAGAGCAAATATTGAAAGATTAGTAGGAGGAGCAGGGGAGGAAACTATAATAGCAAGAGTTGGAGAAGGTATAGTTACAACTGTTGGTTCATCTAGTAGTCATAAGGCTGTACTTGAAAACCCAGATTCTATTTCTCAAAGAGTACTTGAAAAAGGATTAGATTCAGGAACTGCTTTTGAAATATTATCTATAGATATAGCAGATGTTGATGTAGGAAGAAATATAGGAGCACAACTTCAAACAGATCAAGCAGAAGCTGATAAAAAAATAGCTCAGGCTAAAGCTGAGGAAAGAAGAGCCATGGCTATAGCTAAAGAACAAGAAATGAAAGCCATGGTACAAGAAATGAGAGCTAAAGTTGTTGAATCAGAAGCTCAAATACCACTTGCTATATCAGAAGCTTTTAAAAATGGTAATTTAGGAGTTATGGATTATTATAATCTAAAAAATGTAATGGCAGATACTAATATGAGAGAATCTATAGCAAAAGTAAGTGGTAATAAAGATAAAAGTCCTGATGATAAGTAAAAGGGCGTGATTATATGGAAAAAATATTAATACCTTTAATATTCTATATAGTTGGTTTTATTCTAGATAGAGCAAAAAAAGAAGATAATAAAAAAGAAAAAGTACATGAAAAAAGAACAAATAATATAAAAAATAATGTTAAAAAGTTAAATAATAAAATAAAGAAAGAAATTTTATTAGATAAAGAGATTGAATCATATAGAGTAAATGAATACAAGAAAGAAGATAATAAAATAAATTTGAATACTATAGTTGAAGCCAAATCTAAAAAGGTTGTTGAAAAAAAAGAACAAGATTTTAATTTATTTAATGATACAGATGATTTAGTAAAATCAGTAATTATGGCAGAAATATTAGGAAAACCTAAAAGTTTAAAGTAAAAAAGTCTTCAAGATGAGGACTTTTTTACTTATTCAACAATATAAAAAAATAAAACAGCAAATTTTAAAAATAAAAAAGTAGATCTTGTATTTAATCAAGATCTACTTTAAGCTGATTTTTTAGTATTTTTATTAATAGAAGTTTTTTTTACCTTTTTATCTATTAAATTAGAAGCGTGACCCATAGGACATATTGTGCACCAAGTTCTTGGTTTATAAATTATACCAAGAAAAATTCCTACTATAGTAGTAACAAATACTAATCTAAATATAGTAGAACCTATATTTGTTAAAGTTAATCCTCTTTTATATAAAGATAAAGAAAAAGAAGTAAGCATAAAAATTAAAATTGTATGTTTAAATAGTTTATTTTTCATAAAAGATGGTACATTGTATCCAATTGATAGCTTATTTAAAAATTTTCCTAAAAAAGATCCCCTAGGACAGTAATGAGAACAATGCACTTTTCCTTGTCCAGTAGATGAAAATACTATAGGAGAAATCATACAAGCTAAACCGAATGCTGCAAATCTAATATCGTAAATTGCAAGTACCATAAATGTAATGAATAAAATCCACGACCAAGTTAAATATGATTTTCTTTTTGTAATATTTTTTTTCATTTAAAAACCTCCTCATAAATCAAGAATCATTATATCTATATATTACGATATACTAATATAAATGTCAACAATAAATTTAAATATTATTTATATGGTGAAAAATATGGAATTAAATGATATTGTATTCATAAAATTATATAAGGGGAGGTGGGTAAATGATTAATTTGCCTAATGATTTACAGATTGACTTACCTAGAGTTACAACTATTGGTAATAAATGTATTAACATAGAAAACTATATAAGTGTTCTAGAATATTCTAAACAAATTATTAAAGTAAGCACTAAATTAAATATTTTAAAAATAGAGGGAGAAAATTTAGTTATAAAATACATAACTGAAGATGATTTATGCATAGAGGGAAAAATATATTCTGTTGAATATTGGGTTTAAGGGGGCATAAGTTTTGTGGCAGTATATTAAAGGTTTTTGCATAATAAGTATAGAGGGGTTAAATCTAGAAAAATTTATAAATTACTTAGTTAACAATGGAATTTATCTTTTTAATATAAGAAGGATATCTTCTACTAAAATAGAAGCATATATATATAAAGATGATATTAAAAATCTTATATATATTTATAAAAAATCTAACTATAATTTAAAAATAAAAAGATCAATTGGTCTTCCTTTTTTGATGAAAAGAATATATAAAAGAAAATCATTGTTAATAGGAGGGGTTTTATCTTTATTCATTTTAATATTTCTGACTACATTTATAACAAATGTATATATTGATTGTCCTGAAGGAATAGATAAAAAAGCTTTAAGAAAGGAACTATACAATTGTGGATTAAAGCCTTGGACTAATAAATATGCAATTGACAAAAAAGATATAAGGGATAGTATACTTTCAAAGTTTAATGATGTTGCATATATTTCTATAAACGTTAAAGGGACTAATGCATTTGTAGAAGTAGTAAAAAAAGCAGAAGAGCCTAAAGAAAATACAAAAATAAATTGTAATATAATTGCCAAAAAAGATGGTATAATAGAGAAGGTAATACCAAGAAGTGGAGAAGCTTTAGTTGGAAAAGGAGATATAGTTAAAAAAGGAGATGTTTTAATTGCAGGAGGTAATGTTGTAGCAAAAGGAGAAGTTTGGGCAAGAACATTTTATGAGATAAAAGAAAGTATAGAGTATATAGATAAGAATAAAATTAAGACAGGAAAAAGCAAAAAAACTTATAAGATAAAGTTTTTTGATAAAAATTTTCACATAAAAAGAAACATACCATATAAAAATTATGATATTAAAAAAAGAAATTTGAAAATCGAATATAAAAGCTTTAAGTTTCCTGTTGAACTTGAAATAAATACTTTTTATGAAGTGAATATAAAAGACAATAAAAAAGACGCATATAAGTTGAAAAATGTTGTTAGACAAAAAGCTTTTAAAAAAATAGACTATTTACTTCCAGTACAGGCAAGAATAATAGATAAAAAAGAAGATTACAAAATAAAGGGTAATATGTTAGAATTCACTTTAACAATACAAACTTTAGAAGATATAGGTAAAGATGAAAAAATAGAAGGAGGAAGCTATTTTGATAACACAGAAGAAAATGGAAATTGAAGATGAAGTTTTCGCTAGAGAATTATTTGGTAACTTTGATCAAAATATAAAAATAATAGAGGATAATCTTAATATTAATATAGTACTTAGAGATGGAAATGTGGTATTAATTGGAGAAGAGAAAAATATAAACCTTGCGCAGAGACTTATGAAAGAGTTAAATGGATTGGTTAAAAAAGGAAATTCTTTAAATAAGCAAAATATTTCATACTCAATTAATCTTTTGTTTGAAGGAACAGAGGAAAAAATGCAAGAGCTTACTGAAGATATAATAGCTTTTACAACTAAGGGAAAAGCTATACAACCTAAAACCCTAGGCCAAAAAGAGTATATTAAACAGATAAAAAATAATGATATTACCTTTGGTATAGGACCTGCTGGTACTGGTAAAACATACCTTGCTGTTGCCATGGCTGTAAAAGCCTTTAAAAGAGATGAAGTAAGTAGGATAATACTAACTAGACCTGCAGTTGAGGCTGGAGAAACTCTTGGATTTTTACCAGGAGACTTAAAGGATAAAATAGATCCATATCTAAGACCATTATATGATGCACTATTTGAGATATTAGGAGGAGAAAAATTTAATAAACACATGGAAAGAGGCTTGATAGAAGTAGCACCTCTTGCTTTTATGAGAGGAAGGACTTTAGATAATGCTTTTATAATACTTGATGAAGCACAAAATACTACACCTGAGCAAATGAAAATGTTTCTAACAAGACTTGGTTTTGGGTCAAAAGCTGTAGTTACAGGAGACATAACTCAAACAGATCTACCAACAAATAAAAAATCAGGACTGCTACATGCTAAGGAAGTATTAAAAGATATAAAAGGAATATCTATTGTAACATTAACAGAAAAAGATGTAGTTAGACATGAACTTGTTCAAAGAATTATAAGGGCTTATGAAAAATTTGAGAAAAAGCAAGAATATAAAAAATCTATTAAAAAGACAAAATAAAGAAAGGAGAGGGGAAATATGAAATTTAAGAAATTTTCCCTTGCCCTTTTATTTTTTTTAATAAACTTTATACTATTGTTTACATTTTTATCTCCAGAAAAGTATGAGTTAAAAGTAGGACAAAGGGCGAAAGAGGATATAAAAGCAACAAAAGATATAGAAAATAAAATAGAAACAGAAAAGCTTATAAAAAAAGCTATAGAACAAGTACAACCTGTATATAGAATAAATCCTACAGTACAAGCTGAGATAAAGTCTGATATAGAAAAGTTTTTTAATGATGTCTACTCTATTAATGCTAATGAAGAATTAAGTTTTGATGAAAAAGTAAAAAATATAAAAAAAGATTATAACAGTATTTCTGATAAATCTATAAATATAGCTTTAAAAATGGATAAGACTGCAGCTGAAAAATTGAAAAATTATATATTTGAAACTATAAATCAAATAATGAGTGCAGGGCTTACAAAAGAAGAAATTGATTATCAAAAGCAAAATGTATCTGAGTTTTTTGAAGAAATTAAAAAATTCAATCAAAATGAAAAGTTATTAGGGATAGAAATAATAAATAACTATATAAGACCTAATAAATTTTTAGATTTAGAAAAAACACAGCAAAAGACAGAAAATGCAAAAGCTTCAGTAAAAAAAGTAATAATACCTAAAGGAGAAAATATAATTTCTAAGGGTGAAATTATAACAAAAGAAAAATTAGAACTACTTCAAAGTATAGGCTTTGTTGGAAAAAAAGGAAAAGAAGATTTTTTTGTACTAATAGGATTGATATTATTTATTCTAATATTAGAAGTAGTTGGGGTTTTATATTTATATATTTTCAATAAAGAAATATTAAATAATGAGAAAAGGTTATTATTAATAATATTAATAATAAGTACAACTATTTTAATTTGTTTATCATTAAGTAGTATATCTATGTACATAATACCTGTTGCAGGTGCCAGTATGCTTATTAGTATACTCTTAAATACTAATATTGCTATAATATCAAATATAGTTATATCAATTATGATATATTTAGCTATAGGAGATGTTAATTTACTATTATTATCTTTAATATCAGGAACTTTTGGCTCTTTTGCAAATTTAGAAATATCACAAAGAAGAAATATAATATTTACAGGATTTAAAATAGGTGTAGTAAACTTTATAGTTGTTCTATCTTTAGGATTTATTACAACTACTAATTTAAAAGAACCATTAATTAACTCTGTACTTTCACTTTTATCAGGTATGTTTTCATCTATATTTGTAGTTGGAAGTCTGCCTTTATGGGAGCATTATTTTGATATATTAACTAGTTTAAAACTTCTTGAACTTTCAAGTGCTAATAATGATATATTGAAAAAAATGCTTATTGAAACGCCAGGAACTTATCATCACAGCATTATAGTTGGGAATTTAGCTGAAAGAGCCTGTGATAAAATAGGAGCTAATTCTTTATTTGCAAGAGTTGCATCATATTATCATGACATTGGAAAACTTTCAAGACCATACTTTTTTAAAGAAAATCAAATAACAACAGATAATCCTCATGATAAAATAATACCTACACTTAGTGTTAAAATAATAAAAGAACATGTTACATATGGAGTTGAACTTGCTAAAAAGTATAAACTTCCTAGTGAAATAACAAATATTATTAGAGAGCATCATGGAACGACTTTGGTAGCCTTTTTCTATCATAAAGCAAAAGAAGAAGGGTTTGATGTAAAAGAGGAAGATTTTAGATATGAAGGACCAAAGCCTCAAAGTAGAGAATCAGCAATTATAATGCTTGCTGATTCTGTAGAAGCTGCAATAAGAAGTATAAAAGAGCCTACAAAGGAAAAAATTGAAGAAATGATAAAGAAAATAATTAATGGAAAATTAAATGATGAGCAGCTTGATAAAAGTAATTTAACATTAACAGATTTAGATACTATAAAAGAAGCATTTATTGAAGTTATAATGGGAATGTTTCATGAAAGAATAGAATATCCAGAAGAAGGAGGAAATAAAATTGGAACTAATAGTAGACAATAGACAAAATAAAATAGAGGTCAATAAGAACTTAATTGATATTATAAAGAATGTAATAAGTGAATCTTTAAAATATGAAGGCTTTGACGAAGATTATGAAGTAAGCTTATCTTTTGTAGATAATGAAGAAATACATACATTAAATAAAGAGTTTAGAGGAGTAGATAGGCCTACAGATGTACTGTCATTTCCTCTTATTGAAGAAAATGACTTTAACATAGAGTTTGAAGAAAAAGCATTAGGAGATATAGTAATATCGATGGAAAAAGCTCTAGAACAAAGTAGAGAATATAACCACAGCTTTGAAAGGGAAGTAGCTTTTTTAGTTTGTCATAGCATGTTTCACTTAATGGGATATGATCACGATACTGAGGAAAATACAAAAATAATGAGAGGAAAAGAAGAAGCTGTTTTATCAAAACTTGGTATAGTGAGGGAATAATATGAGAGCTAAAAAGCTTATAAATGCATTTAATTGTGCAATAGATGGAATTATATATACACTAAAAAATGAAAGAAATATGAAAATACACTATTTAATAGCTGTATCAATATTATTTTTAAGCCTTTTCTTTGATTTAAGTAGATTTGAGATGATAATATTATTTTTTACAATATCTCTTGTTATTATATCTGAAATGATAAATACCGCTATAGAAAAATCTATAGATTTATTTACAAAAGATTATCATGAGCTTGCAAAAATAGCAAAGGATGTATCAGCTGGTGCTGTTCTTATTTCTTCTTTAAATTCAATTGTGGTAGGTTATTTGTTATTTTTTGATAGAATAAATCCATTTTCATATATAGTTTTGAACAAGATAAGAAAATCTGAAATTCATATTACTGTAATAGGACTTGTTATAGTTATGATATTAGTTATAGTAGGAAAATCTATAACTGGAAAAGGAACTCATGTAAGAGGTGGAATGCCTAGTGGTCATGCTGCACTTGCTTTTTCTGTAGCTACTGCAGTTACATTTATTTCAGAAGAAATGTTAGTTTCAACACTTACATATATATTAGCATTACTAGTAGCACAAAGTAGAATAGAAGGAGAAATTCATACAACCTTAGAAGTTATAGTTGGAGCTGTTTTAGGAATACTAATGACAATAATAATATTTCAATTAAGTCTTGGTTAAAATGGGAGTATAGTATATTCCCATTTTTTAAATTATAATATAAAATTGTTTTTAAATTTAAGTAAAAAAGATATAATAAATATAGGAAAATATATATTGGATAAAATTTAAATATTTGATATAATGGAGAATGCTCCCCTTATTTAAGTCTATATAAAGCTAGGAGGATGGATAGAATTGAAAAAAGTAAATTTAAAAAACAATCCTAAGCTAAAAGATATAAGGAAAGTATTTATAACTGGTACTTTCACATTTCTCCCAATTGCAGTAACCATTTCTCTTGTATTTTGGCTTTTTAACAAAGTAGATTATATATTTAGAGGGCCTCTTGAAAGGCTTTTAGGATTTCCTCTTTATGGTGTAGGGATTATAATTACACTTCTTTTAATTTTTTTAACCGGTATATTTGCTACTGATGTATTAGGAAAAAAGATATTTAAAGGATTTGAAAACGTTATGTATAAAATACCTTTAGTTGGTATGATATATTCATCAGTGAAGCAAGTAGTAGATGCTTTTGCAGCTAAAAAAGGAGATGGTTTCAAAAATACTGTATTAGTTCAGTATCCTTCAAGGGGTATATATACTTTAGGTTTTGTAACAACAAATAGTCCAAGCTTTATAAATGAACATACTGGGGAAGAAGGAGTTTTTGTATTTATACCTACAACTCCAAATCCAACTTCTGGAATGTTAATTACAGTTCCAAAGGATGAAATAATATATTTAGATATTTCTATAGAAAATGCTTTAAAAATTATTGTTTCTGGAGGAATTGTAGCACCTAAAGAAAATTTAGGTAGTTGCAAAATAGAGTGAAAGGTTATCCACAGAAAAATTGAGTTGAAATTACTAAATAGAAAGAGTTATTAACAGTAATATTCAAAAAAAGACGCAGTTAAATAAAGGTTCAGTAAAACCTTTTTAAAAAGGATATAGAGTTTAAAAAAACTTAAGCAATTAAAGATTTAATAGCAAGAGGATTGTGGATATTGTTAGTCTTAAACATTAAAACAAACGCAACTAACTGAGAAATACAAGCCAGTAAAACATCAGCTTTTAAAGAAACAGTATTTCTAACTTTAGATGATTTGATTT
>NZ_FRAE01000039.1 GCF_900142235.1 Tepidibacter formicigenes DSM 15518
AATGGTGGTCTTGGTCTTGGCATTCCTCTTTTTCCTTCTATAGAGTTTATAAGTGCTGTTTCTTCTCCACAAACGAATGCTCCAGCTCCAAGTCTTATTTCCATATCAAATTCAAAATCAGTCCCCAATATATTCTTACCAAGATATCCTTTTTCTCTAGCTTGGTCTATTGCTATTTGAAGTCTTTCAATTGCAACAGGATACTCAGCTCTTACATATACATATCCCATATTTGCTCCTACAGCATATCCTGCTATAGCCATGGCTTCAATTACAGCGTGTGGATCTCCTTCAAGAATAGATCTGTCCATGAATGCTCCTGGATCTCCTTCGTCAGCATTACATGCAACATATTTTTGATCACTTTCTGCTTTATAAGTGAATTCCCACTTAAGTCCTGTAGGGAATCCTCCTCCTCCACGACCACGAAGCCCTGATTTTTTAACTGTATCTATTACTTCTTCTCTACTCATAGATTTTAAAGCTTTCTCTAAAGCTTTATATCCATCTTTTTCTAAATAATCATCTATATTTTCTGCACCTATTGCTCCACAATTAGCAAGGGCAATTCTCATTTGATTTTTATAAAAAGGTACCTCTTCAAAAGGTTTAACTTCTCCCTCTTCAGTTAACGCTTCTTTATATAAAAGATCTTTAACTATATTTCCACCTATTATATGCTCATCAACTATTTTGTCTACATCTTCAAGTTTAACATGTGAATAAAATGCTCCTTCTGGATATACTATAACTATAGGCCCTGCTGCACAGAGTCCAAAACATCCTGTTTTTATAACTTTAACTTCTTCTCTAATTCCTTTTTCTTGTAATGAATTTTCAATTTTTTCTAGTATTTTTAGAGAACTAGATGAAGTACAACCAGTACCCCCACAAACTAAAACCTGGTTCTTATATGTCATTGTAGTACCTCCTTAAATGGTTTTCTTTAATCTACATACATAATGAAAAAATAAATTTATCTATACTTAGCAAGTATTCCATCTACATCATCAGCAGTAAGTTTTCCATAAACATCTTCATTGACAGTTAAAACTGGTGCAAGTCCACAAGCTCCTATACATCTTGTAGCAACTAATGTGAATTTACCATCTTCTGTAGTTTTACCTACCTCTACATTAAGCTCTTTAGCTAATTTATCTATTATATCTTGAGCTCCTTTAACATAACATGCCGTTCCAAGACATACTCCTATAACATATTCACCCTTTGGTTGAAGTGAAAATTGAGAATAAAATGTTGCCACTCCATATATTTCAGCAAGAGGAATATTCAGTTCCTCCGATATTTTCTTTTGAATTTCGATAGCAACACAACCAAATATCTTTTGCGCTTCAGTAAGTACAGGCATTAAAGCTCCAGGCTTTCCTTTGTATTTTTGTATAACCTGGTCTAACTTTTCAAAATTTTCTTTAGTAAAGACATCTCTTGCCATCCTTGTACCTCCCCATTTTTAATTCATAGTAATTAAGTCAATTTTTTAACATACTTTAACAAAAATAAAATAAGGATTCCACATATTGTTAAATCCTTATCATTTTATCTTAATAAATTTATTATAACATACTTTTTAATTTTTCTGCAATTATTTTATCTACAATAAATTCACGAAATTTTATCACTTTATATTTTTTTGAATTTTTTGATATTCAAGTTTTAAAATTCAACTTTCTATCAACCCATTGAAATAACTACTCTTTTGGTAATATATTTATGTATAAATATCCTTTTATTTTTTTATATTTTTTTTATGCGATTCATTTTTCCTGCAAAAGTATATTATATTTATGTCGTTTTTTAGATATAGTATAATACATTTTTAAAAATAACGTTTTCCTTTCATTTTGTTGCTTTTGAATATTTATGCTTGGATTTTAAGATTATTTTTTTGTACCTTATGGTTGTTTTTCTATTATATTTAGCTATAATTTAGTAGATGAAAACGTATTTTTTGTTATTTTTTTAACCATAATATATTATTTATACATAGTTTTAGGATAATTATACATATGTGAATTTTCTATTTTTTCAAAATATTTAACACATTTTCGTTGTATATTTATTCACAATAAACTTAATATTTTATATTTATTTAAATAGCTTTTGCTCCTTCTAAATCAGGTTTTAACAATTTTATATTCCAATTTCCATCTAATTCTTTTAAATATTCTTTCATTTTAGTAACAAATAATTCTTCATTGTTATCTATAATAGAAATAACTGTAGACCCAGATCCACTTATAAATTCTCCTTTTGAACCGAGCTTATGAGATTTATCAAATATATAATCTATATTTTTGATTAGATTTTTTCTATAAGGTTGATGTATTTTATCTTGTACAGACAATCTAATTTTATCTAATTCTCCATTATTTAATGCATTTACGAGCATTGCTACTCTTGAAATATTAAATATACAATCTTTATTTAAATACCTATTTGGTAAAACATTTCTAGCATCTTGTGTTCTTACTTCAAATTCTGGAATCATAACAGCAAATTTTAAATTCTTTGGTAAATTTATTTTAGAATAAGTTACCTTATTTTCATTTTCAATAGAAATTACCATTCCTCCAATTATAGCTGGGACAACATTATCTGGATGTCCTTCTATTTGTGTACTCATATTAATGATTTCATCTAATGATAATTTATTTCCTATAATTTTATTTGCTGCAACTACTCCTGCCACAATGCAAGATGCGCTACTTCCAAGTCCTCTACATATAGGTATATTACATTTTGAAACTTTTATTCTAAATCCTCTATATTTATAGCTATACATATTAAGAACTTTAGCTAAAGTTTTATAAATTAAATTATCCCCTATAGGAATATCATAATCTACCTCTTCTATTTCTATTTCATTATATAAATTTAAAGCCATTCCCAAAGAATCAAATCCAGGCCCCATATTGGCAGTTGTAGCAGGGACTTTGACTTTTATCATAATATATCACCTACAATTTCTCTTTCTATTAAATTAATATCACATTTTATATTTTTAACATTTCTATCAAGTTTCAATGCTGTATCAGGGTCCTTTAAGCCATTTCCAGTTAAAACACAAACTACTTTCTTATTTATATCTATTTTTTCTTGCATATATAATTTGTATAGTCCAGCTACTGAAATACAAGATGCAAGCTCTGCAAATACACCTTCTAAATTGGCTATCATTTTATAAGCTTTAATAATATCATCATCGCTTATTTTTTCTATAATCCCATTTGACTCATCTAGTGCCTTTACAGCTTTATCCCAACTAGCCGGATTCCCTATTCTTATTGCAGTTGCTATAGTTTCTGGATTTTCAAAAACTTTATTTTCAACTATTGGTGCTGCTCCCCAAGCTTGAAATCCCAACATTCTTGGAAGCTTATTTGTATTGTCTTTTTCCTTGTATTCCTTAAAGCCTTTCCAATATGCACTTATATTACCCGCATTTCCAATCGGTATACATACGTAATCTGGAGATTCTTCTAATTGATCACATATTTCAAATGCTGCTGTTTTTTGCCCTTCTATTCTATAAGGATTTATTGAATTTACCAAGGTAATAGGATGGTTATTAGATATTTCCTTTACAATATGTAAAGCATCATCAAAATTACCATCTATTGCTATAATTTTTGCTCCATATGCAATAGCTTGAGCCAACTTTCCTAAAGCTATTTTATTATCAGGAACAATTACTATACATTTAATACCAGCTTTTGCAGCAAAAGCTGCTGCTGAAGCTGACGTATTTCCTGTTGAAGCACATATTATAGCTTTAGCTCCCTCTTCTACAGCTTTAGTAACCGCCATTGTCATTCCTCTATCCTTAAATGATCCTGTTGGGTTTAATCCTTCATATTTAAGATATATCTCAAGTCCTGGCATAATTTTTTCTAAGTTTGATGCTCTAATTAAAGGAGTATTCCCTTCACAAAGTGTAATAGCTTTTGAATCCTTATTTACAGGTAAAAATTTTTTATATTTATTAATAAGCCCTTCCCACATTTTTTTCATCCCCTTCAAAAAGATTTAATTTTCATTCTTCAATTATCACCTAAAACCATAATAGATTTAACATCATATACATTTGGAATCTTTTTTAATTTATTTATCTTTTCATTCAATATCTCTTCATTTTCAACTTCTATAAGAGCAATAACTTCATTTTTAAATTCTTTATTAATATCCAAATAAAATTTTTCAAAATCTGCTAATTCTTTCATAATCTCATGCTTATTTTCTGTTTTTACTCTTACCATCCATTTACATTTATTCTGATAGTTTTTCTGTATTAAAGCTTCTTTTTTATTAAAACAAGCTAACTTCTGCCTATTATTCTGAATTATATCAACTATATCACCAAATACAGCACTTGCTGTAGGAAGTTTTCCTGCACCTTTTCCATAAAACATTACATTTCCTACCGCATCACCATCTAGCACTATTCCATTAAATTCATCTTCTATTTTTCCTATTGATGAATCCTTATTAACCATAACAGGTCTTACACTAGCATAAATATTTCCATTTTCTTTTTTACTAATTCCTAAAAGTTTTATCCTACATCCTATTTTTTTAGCAAATTCTATATCATTTTTATCTATATCTGTAATTCCTTGTATGTGTATTTTCTCCCAATTAACTTTTTCATTATATGCAATTGTTGAAAGTATTGAAAGTTTCCTTGCCGAATCATAACCCATTACATCTGATTCAGGATTTGCTTCTGCAAAACCTAACTCTTGAGCATATTTTAAAGCCTCTTCATAATCCATATTATCTTTATCCATTCTAGATAATATAAAATTTGTTGTTCCATTTAATATTGCATTAATACTATTAAAATTATTACCTGAAAGACATTCACTTAATGGTCTAAGTATTGGTATTCCACCTCCAACACTTGCTTCAAAATGAAGTCTTACTCCATTTTCTTTTGCCATATCTAAAAGTTCATCTCCATGTTTTGCTATTAAATCCTTATTTGCAGTTACAATATGTTTTTTTAAATTTAAAAACTTCTTTATATAATCATAAGCTGGATCTATGCCTCCCATAACTTCTACAACAATATCTACATTTTCTGAAAAAATATCTTCTATGTTATCTGTAAGTAAATTCGAATTTACTTTATTTAAATGTTTTTTTACATCCCTTACTAGTATTTTTGCTATTTTAATTTCTTCTCCTATTTTTTCATTTAATTTGTTAATATTGTTATTTATAATTTCAACAACTCCAGATCCTACTACCCCATGTCCTAAAATAGCTATAGATATCATAATATTCCCCCCATCTTATTTGTATACGAGTTGTATACATTTGTATTTTGCATTTGATATGAATACAATATTATCATGATTCTATTTAAAATACAATAAACTTTTTTATATTTTATATATTCATTTTGTCAAACGAATAAAATTTTTTATACAAAAAAACTATGCAATTTATTCTGCATAGTTTTTTTTAATCTGATTTTTAATTGCATTTTCCATATTTTGCAAATCTACAGGTGGACTAAATAAATATCCTTGAGCCATCTCACATCCATTGTCTTTTAAAAACTTAAGCTGTTGATTAGCCTCTACTCCTTCTGCTACTACTTTAATGTTTAAATTTTTTGCCATGGCTATAATAGCACTTACAATAGCTGTTGAATTTGAATCTATATATATATCCTTTATAAACGATCTATCTATTTTTAATTTACTTATATAGAAATTTTTAAGCTGACCAAGAGATGAATATCCAGTACCAAAATCATCCATAGATATATTTACTTCTAAATACTTAAGCTTATTTAAAACATCTGTTATATAATCGATATTTTCCATAGATATGCTTTCAGTAATTTCCAAATCTACATATTTAGGATTAATACCTGTTTCTTTAAGTATTTTTGAAACATACTCAATAAAATTCTCTTCTTTTAACTGATTTACGGATATATTAACAGATATAAATATGTTAATTCCTAAATCATGCATCTTTTTAGCTTGAATACATGCATTTTTTAAAACCCATTTTCCAATATCAATAATAAATCCACTATTTTCAGCAACCGGTATAAACTTATCCGGTGGAATAAGTCCAAGCTTTGGATGATTCCACCTAAGAAGAGCCTCCATTCCAATAATTTTTTGTGTATTAATATCTACTATTGGTTGATAGTTTAAAAAAAACTCATCTTTATTAAGCACATCTCTCAAATTGTTTTCCAATATAAATTCTTCTTGAATTTTATCATTTAAATTAGGACAGTAAAACTTAAATTTATTCTTTCCACTATCTTTTGCATTATACATTGCTATATCAGCATTTCTAATTAAAACTTCACTGTTAACTCCATCATTTGGATATATGGAAATGCCTATACTCGCTGATACATATATCTTATATTCACCTATAAGATACGGATATTTAAAAACACTCATAATTCTTTGTACTGCTAAAACTACATTTTCTATATTTATAATATTTTTAATTAATATTATAAATTCATCTCCACCTAATCTTGAAATTATATCATCTTTGCGTATTTGTTTTTCAAATCTAGTTGCAACTTCTTTAAGCAGCTTATCTCCAATAGAATGACCTAAGTTGTCATTTATTTTTTTAAAACCGTCAAGATCCATAAATAGTACAGCTAAAATTTCATTATTTTCATGAGCTTTATTTATTTCTATACTTAATCTTTCCATGAAATATGCTCTATTATATAAACCTGTAAGACTATCTCTAAACGCAAGATAATTAATTTTTTGTTCTTTAATCTTATTTTCTGTAATATCACTAATTATTCCAGCAAAATAATTAATATTATCTTTTTCATCATCTATAGAAAAAAAATTCGCTAAAACTACACTAACTTTTCCATTTTTCTTTCTATTTGTAATTTCCCCTCTCCATTTTCCTTCTTTTTTAAGTGTATTCCACATATTTATATAAAAATCACTATCATTCTTTTCTGATATTAATATTTTAATATTTTTTCCCATCAGTTCTTCCTTACTGTATTCTGTTATTAAACAAAATGATGAATTAACCAACTTAATATTTCCATTCATATCGGTTATTAAAACCCCTTCTGTACTGTGTTCAAATACCTTTTCAAATAATATTAATCTTTTCTTATTTTTTTCATTTTGAGTAACATCTCTTACAATAGAATATAAAAACTGTTTTCCTTCAATATTAATAGAACCACTGTACACTTCTACACGTCTTATTTCTCCAGTTGATAATTTATGAGTAAAATAAAAATGACTTTTTTTTCTACACTTAGCAATTTCTATATATTCAAATACTTTTTTTGATGGAAGTATATTTAAATCTGTTATTTTTAATTTCATAAATTCTTCCCTACTATATTTATAAAATGAACAAGCAGCTTGGTTTACATCTACAATTTTACCATCTTCAGTATACATAACAAATATAGGTAAGTAATTTTCATATATACTTTTACAAAGTTCTTTACTTTCTTTTAATTTATTTTCTATTGCCCTCACCCTCTTTTATAGACTTATTTATATCTTGTCTTATATTATAATTATTTCAAATTTATTAAATTGTGCAAAAAAATAACAGGATTAAAATATCCTGCTATTATAAATAGTTAGCATTAATGACTTTAGCTATCATCACCTAATCTATGCATTAATTTATTATTAAATTCTTGAGCTGCATTATATCCCATAGCTTTTTGTCTATAATTTCTAGCAGCAACCTCTATAATCATAGCTATATTTCTTCCAGGCTTTACAGGTATGGTTATCTTTTCTACAGGTATATCTAAGATATCCATATATTCTTCATCTATTCCTAATCTATCATAATATTTTCCCTCTTGCCAACACTCAAGATTAATTACCATATCTATATACTTCTTGGGCTTTACAGCACCAACTCCAAATAAACTTTTTATATCAAGTATTCCCACACCTCTTATTTCCATAAGATATTGTATAAGCTCTGGAGCTTGTCCAATTAAAACAGCATCATCTATTTTTCTAATTTCAACAGCATCATCAGCTACAAGTCTATGACCTCTTTTTACAAGTTCTAAAGCTGTTTCTGATTTTCCAACTCCACTTTCTCCTGTTATAAGTGTTCCTATACCATATACATCTACTAATACTCCATGTATTGTTGTAGAAGGAGCAAGCTTTGCATCTAAATAGTTAGACAGTTTGTTTATAAATCTAGTTGTATTCATTTCAGTAGATAAAAATATTCTTTTGTGTTTTTTGGCACATTCAATTGCATCTTCACTAGGAGTAAGCCCTCTTGTAAGAACTAGTGCTGGTATATCATAAGAAAAAAGCTTATCAAATCTTTTCCATCTAGTTTCTTTATCTAAATACTGAAAATATTGATACTCTCCCATTCCTACAATTTGAATTCTATCATTAGAAAAATAATCAAAAAATCCAGCATATTGAAGTCCTGGCCTATTTACATCAGAAGATGTTACATAATAATCTATATCCTCAGGCATATAAACTACTTTTAATTTTAAATCTTCTATTATTTGTCTTACAGATACTTTATCCATTTTATCCCTTCTTTCTAAAATAATTATATACACTTTGAGCTACTTTTTTATTCATACCTTCTACTTTTTCAAGTTCGTGTATTGATGCATTTTTTATATTTTCTATTGTTTTAAAACGAGAAAGTAAATTCATTTTTCTCTTTTTCCCTACATTAGGTATATCATCTAATATAGACTTTGTCATATTTTTTTCTCTAAGGGATCTATGATAACTTATAGCAAATCTATGTACTTCCTCTTGAATAGCAGCTATAAATTTATATATATTTGAATATTTATCAAACTCTATTTCCTTTTCTAAAGAAACAAGCCCTTTTGTTCTGTGTTTATTATCTTTATACATACCCCACAAAGGAATACTTAAATTATATCTTTTAAGAACTTTATCTACAACACCTACTTGTCCCAATCCTCCATCTAAAAGTATTAAATCTGGATAATTTCCATTTTTAAACCTCCTACTTATTATTTCCTCCATGGAAGCATAATCATTAGGTCCAATAACAGTATTTATTTTAAACCTTCTATACTCTTTTCTATCCTTTTTCCCATTAGTAAAGACAACCATACTTCCTACTGAATCTACTCCCTGTATGTTAGATATATCAAATGCTTCTATTCTAATAGGTTTTTTGTCTAAATTTAAAATTTCTTTTAACTCCTCTAAAACTCCCCTTGTTTTCTCAAATTTTATCTTTTTTAAATTTTTAAATTTCTCCAAAGATTCTATAGCATTTTTTCTAACCATCTCAACAAGCTCTTTTTTCTCTCCTTTTTTGGGAACTTTAATATTTACTCTTTTATTTTTATTATAACTTAACCAGTCTTGAATTATTTCCATATCTTCTATTTCTTCTTCTATTATTAACTCTCTAGGAATAAATCTTTGAAATGAATAGAATTGCTTTATAAATGATGATAATATCTCATTTCTTTCAGAATCTAATACATTTTCTATAATATAGTGTTCTCTTCCAACTATTTTTCCATTTCTTATAAAGAACACTTGAACACATGCCCCATCATAAGCTTTTGCCATGGCTATTACATCTTGATCTAATCTATTATTAGTTGAAACTATCTTTTGATTTTCAATCATTTTCTCAAGACTTATTATTTTATCTCTATATTTTGCTGCTTTTTCAAATTCTAATTTTTTAGACGCTTCCTGCATTTTTTCTTGAAGTTCATTTTTTAAGTTCTCAATTTTTCCAGATAAAATCATTATTATTTCATTTATCATTGATTTATATTCATTTTTATCTATATTACCAGTGCAGGGACCTATGCATTTGTTTATATGAAAATTTAGGCATGGTCTTTGTTTCCTATCTATAGCTTTTTGTATATCTAAATTGCATGTTCTTATAAGATACATCTGATGTATAAGCTCTAAAGTATCATTAAGAGCAGATGTATTAGTATATGGTCCAAAATATTTAGAACCGTCTTTTTTTATCTTTCTAACCTTTAGTACTCTAGGATAATCTTCATTTAATGTTATTTTTATATATGGATAAGTTTTATCATCTCTTAATAGAACATTATATTTAGGTCTATATTCTTTTATAAGGTTACATTCTAATATTAAAGCTTCAACTTCTGAGTCTGTAATTATATATTCGAATTCAGCTATATTTTTAACCATAGATTTTACTTTTCGTGGATGATTTTTAGAGGCTTGAAAATATTGTCTGACTCTATTTTTTAAAGATATTGCTTTACCTACATAAATTACATTTTTATATTTATCCTTCATTATATAAACTCCAGGTAGTTCTGGCAAATTTTTCAATTGTTCTTTTATATCAAACATTTTTTCAACTCCTTAGAGTTTATTATAATTAATTTTTCAAAATTTTTAAATAGGTTATCAAACAAAATTCTTTTCTAGAAAATTACATAATTTGATAGTTACCTATTTTTAAGTTTATGATATAATAATAGTAACTATACTTTTAAGGAGTGTGATTGTTGACATGTCCAATAGTGACAGGTCTGTTCCGACCCGAGTCAAAGACTTTTCAGCTTGCTTGGGTATTTTACTACTAATGTATTTCATATCTAGCTTTTTTATAGGACTGCTTTAAGTATAACTAAAAAAAGAGCCTCAAAGGCTCTTTTTTCTTTTAATTTAAAATTTCTTCTTTAATTTCACTTTTAACACTGCTACTTTCAAATTTAGGATATCCAAGCACTATAGCTAGTACTCCAAATATACCTATTAAAGCAGGATAATGTAAATACCTTAAGATAGCAAATGGTGATATCCCAGCTAATCCTGCTGCTGCTAAAAGCTGTGCTCCATAAGGAACTATTCCCTGACAGCAAGCTGCAAATATATCAAGAATACTTGCACTTCTTCTTGGATCTATATCAAATTTTTTAGCAATATTCTTAACAAGTGGTCCTGCCATAACAATAGCTATAGTATTATTAGCAGTACATAAATCTATAATACTTACAATAGCTGCAATACCAAATTCTGCTCCTTTTTTAGTTTTAATTCTGCTAGTTATAAAGTAAAGTATAAAATCAATTCCACCATTATATTTTATAAGTTCAACAATACCTCCAACAATTATAGCTATCATTGCTAAATCTTCCATTCCAGTAATTCCATTTGCCATGGCTTCTATAAATCCATATAGTCCAAAAGATTTATAATAAATTCCAACTAATCCTGCAAATACAATTCCTCCACCTAATATAATAAATACATTTACTCCAAATAATGCTGCAACTAACACTGATATATATGGAAATACTTTTACAATATCATAAGTATATTCAGTTCCTAAACTCACTTGATTTCCAGCTGTTACTATGCCAAGAATTATTGCTGTAATAATGGCAGCTGGAAGTGTAATTACAAAATTAACTTTAAATTTATCTTTCATTTCACAACCTTGAGTTCTAACAGCAGCAATAGTAGTATCTGAAATCATGGATAAATTATCTCCAAACATTCCTCCACCTACTATTGCTCCTAGTGCTAGTGCCACAGGTATTGAAGTCTTTTCAGCAATTCCTATTCCTATTGGTGCTAGTGCTACTATTGTTCCCATAGAAGTTCCCATAGAAAATGATATAAAACAAGCAATAACAAAAATCCCAACTATTAATAAATTTTCAGGAAGTATAGATAAACTTAAATTAACAGTTGCATCTACTCCACCCATTTCTCTTGCTACATTTCCAAAAGCTCCTGCTAAAATAAATATAATAGCCATTAAAATAATATTACTTTCCCCTGCTCCTTTACAGAAAATATCTATTTTTTTAGAAATACTTTCTTTAGGATTCATAAATATTGCAAAAGCTCCAGAAATTAAAAATGCAACTATTACAGGCATTTTATAAAAATCCTTAGCTATAATACCTGATCCTATAAAAATAAGTAAAAAAACTGCTAGAGGCAATAATGCCCATGGATTTCCTTTTTGATTTTTGTACACAGTATACCCTCCTTTTGTGATTTATTGTATTATTAAACTAAAGTAATGTAGTAGACTTTTTAGTGAAATTTTATTTTTAACCACTAAAAAAGTCTTCTCTACACAGAGAAGACTCAAATAGCACATTATTATACTATCTTCATCTTCTCATCTTTCAAAGCTAAAAAGCTTTGTTGGAATTGGCACCTTTTCAAACCGATGTTTGAAGGTTGCCGAGACTTCATTGGGCCATTCCCTCCATCTCTCTTGATAAGAAGCAAAATATTTATTTAATTTTGTAACTAGATTAATATTACAACCATATTATATTTTTGTCAAGTATAAAATTTTTAATTTTTATCTATATTTATAACTCTTAGATTATTTTCAGGTATTTCTAACTGTTTTAATGTTATATTAACTTCGACTCCTTCTTTTAAATTATTTACTTTTTCTCTAACTTCACTGCTTATTTCAAAAACATATATTTTATTTTGCATATTAAATTCTGCAAACCTATCATCTGCCATACCATTAAATACAGCTTTAACAGCTACTTTATCTATATTATTTAATTCCGTAATAATATTTTTACTGTCTATTTTAAAAGATATTAAACTATTTTTACTATAATCTTTAATACTATTTTTCACATCTTCACTTAATTTAAAACTATTATATTCATATGGGATATTAATAACATCTATTTTGGCATTATCATTATAAAGCCCTTGATAAATTCCAATATATTCTACACTTTTTTCTTGATTATTATCTATGTTTTCAGTATTATTACAACTAGTAATTAAAAATATTAAAATGAAAACAAGTGTTAATATCTTCATTTTCATAATATCACTCCTTTCACTCCTATATATTTATTATACTACAACTTCAATTTGCATAAATTTATATAATCATATGCTTTTTCTTGAATGAAAGTAGTTTTTTAAAAACATTCCTGTATATGATTTTTTATTTTGAGATACTTCTTTGGGAGTTCCAACAGCAACTATTTGTCCACCTTTATCTCCACCTTCTGGTCCTAAGTCTATTATATAATCAGCTGTTTTTATAACATCTAAGTTATGCTCTATAACTACAACTGAATTTCCTGCATCTACAAGCTTTTGAAGTACTGATATAAGTTTATCTACATCAGCAATATGAAGACCTGTTGTAGGCTCATCTAATATATAAAGTGTTTTACCAGTAGATCTTTTACTTAGCTCTGTAGCAAGCTTAATTCTTTGAGCTTCTCCACCTGATAATTGAGTTGACGGCTGCCCAAGCTTTATATAGGAAAGACCTACATCCATAAGTGTTTGTAGCTTTCTTTTTATTTTTGGTATATTTTCAAAAAATTCAAGAGCCTCTTCTACATTCATATTAAGTACATCAGATATAGTTTTACCTTTATATTTAACTTGAAGCGTTTCTCTGTTATATCTTTCTCCTTTACACACCTCACATTGTACATATACATCAGGTAAGAAGTGCATTTCTATTTTTATAATTCCATCACCCTTGCAGGCTTCACATCTTCCTCCCTTTACATTAAAACTAAATCTTCCCTTTTTATATCCTCTAGCTTTAGCTTCAGGAGTTTGAGAGAATACATCTCTTATCATATCAAATACTCCAGTATATGTTGCAGGATTTGATCTTGGTGTTCTTCCTATAGGAGATTGATCTATATCTATTACTTTATCTATATTTTCTATCCCTAATATTTCCTTATGATCTCCTGGTTTAACTCTAAGTCCTTGAGTTTTTGAAGCTACACCTTTATATAGTATTTCATTTATAAGTGAACTTTTCCCTGAACCCGAAACACCTGTTATGCATGTAAATAATCCAAGTGGTATTTTTACATCTATATTTTTTAAGTTATTTTCTTTTGCTTTTTTAATTTCTATATATTTTCCATTAGGTTTTCTTACTTCATCTGGAATAACTATTTTTTCTTTTCCGCTTAAATACTTTCCTGTTATAGAATTTTCACATTTTTTTATTTCATCAACTGTTCCTTGTGCAACTATTTCTCCTCCATGTATTCCAGCTCCTGGTCCTATATCAACTATATAATCCGCTGCATACATTGTATCTTCATCATGTTCTACTACTATAAGTGTATTTCCTATATCTGTTAAGTGCCTTAATGTTTTAATAAGTCTATCATTATCCCTTTGGTGAAGCCCTATACTTGGTTCATCTAGTACATAAAGTACTCCAACTAATCCCGATCCTATTTGAGTTGCAAGTCTAATTCTTTGTGCTTCTCCACCAGATAAAGTTCCTGCTTTTCTTGATAGATTAAGATAATCAAGTCCTACATCTTTTAAAAAGCTTGTTCTTCCCTTTATTTCTTTTAATATCTCTGATGCAATTAGTTTTTGTTTTTTAGTTAATTTTATATTCTCTATAAAATCTAATAATTCACTTATAGACATATTAGTAATATCATTTATATTTTTATCATTTATTAAAACTGATAAACTCTCTTTTTTTAGTCTTGCTCCTTTACAAGCAGGACATGGACTTTCTATCATGAATGCTTCTATTTTTTCTCTTATATAATCTGAATTTGTTTCTTTATATCTTCTTTCTAAATTGTTTATAACTCCTTCAAATGGTGCTTGATATGTTCTATTTCCACCGAATTTAGATTCATAATCAAATTTAACAAGTATATTATTATTCCCATATAAAAGCTCATCTACAAATTCATCTGATAAATCCTTAAATGGAGTATCTAAGGATACATTAAATTCTTTAGCTAAGCTTTCAACCATTTTATAATAATAAGTATCTTCACTTCCTGCTCCTCCAACTGAAAACCAAGGAGCAATTGCTCCATCTTTTATAGATAAGTCTTTGTTTGGAATAACTAAATCTTTATCTACCTTTTTCATATTTCCAAGTCCATTACAATTTTTACATGCTCCAAATGGACTATTAAACGAAAACATTCTAGGAGATAATTCTTCAATTCCTATGCCATGGTCAGGGCATGTAAATTTAGTTGAAAAAAGAATTTCCTTATCATCTATTATATCCACAATTACAAGTCCATCAGAAAGCTTAATAGCAGTTTCAATAGAATCACTAAGTCTATTTTCTATTCCTTCTTTTATTATTATTCTATCTACTATAACCTCTATATTGTGTTTTTTATTTTTATTTAAATTTATTTCATCTGTTACTTCATATTGTTCTCCATTAACCCTTAATCTTACAAATCCTTCTTTTTTTATATTTTCTATAATTTTTTCATGTCTTCCTTTTTTTCCTCTTACAACAGGTGATAGTATTTGAATCTTACTTCTTTCGGGAAGCTCTATAACCTTATCTACTATTTCCTGAACTGTCATTTGACTTATTTTTTCACCACATACTGGGCAGTGAGGCTCTCCAATTCTAGCAAATAAAAGTCTTAAATAATCATATATTTCTGTAACGGTTCCAACAGTTGATCTAGGATTTTTTGATGTTGTCTTTTGATCTATAGATATTGCAGGAGATAGTCCTTCAATATATTCAACATTTGGTTTTTCCATTTGTCCTAAAAATTGTCTAGCATAAGCTGATAAACTTTCAACATACCTTCTTTGTCCTTCTGCATATATTGTATCAAATGCAAGAGATGATTTTCCCGAGCCTGAAAGTCCAGTAAATACTATAAATTTATTTCTTGGAATCTCTATATTAACACTTTTTAAGTTGTGCTCCTTTGCTCCTTTTATTACTATTTTTTTATTTTCCATATTAATTTTCAATCCTTTCTTGAAGCTCATTTATCTTATCACGAAGTTGTGCAGCTCTTTCAAACTGAAGATTTTTAGCAGCCTCCATCATTTCATAATTTAATCTTTCTATAGTTTCTTTTATTTCATCTATATTTAATTCTTTTTTGATTCCATATTCTACTTCTTCATCTGCAACCATTGTAGCCTCAATCACATTTCTTATTTCTTTATTTATAGTTTTAGGAACTATATTGTGTTCCTCATTGTGCTTCATCTGTATATTTCTTCTTCTATTTGTTTCACTTATTGCTTTTTCCATAGAATTAGTTATTTTATCTGCATACATTATAACTTTTCCATTTTTATTTCTAGCAGCCCTTCCTATTGTCTGTATTAAAGAAGTTTCCGATCTTAAAAAACCTTCTTTATCTGCATCAAGTATTGCAACAAGTGATACTTCTGGAATATCAAGTCCTTCTCTTAAAAGATTTATTCCAACTAATACATCAAATTTTCCTACTCTTAAATCTCTTATTATTTCTATTCTCTCTAGAGTATCTATATCTGAGTGTAGATACTTTACCCTAACCCCTGCATTTCTTAAATAATCAGTTAAATCTTCTGCCATTTTTTTAGTAAGTGTTGTAACTAGAACTCTTTCTTCTTTTTCTACTATCTTATTTATCTCTCCTAAAAGATCATCTATTTGCCCATTTATTGGTCTTACATCTATTTGTGGATCTAAAAGTCCTGTTGGCCTTATAATTTGCTCTGCAAACTCACTTGAATTTTGAATTTCATAAGGGCCAGGAGTAGCTGATACAAATAATACTTGATTTATATTTTCTTCAAATTCTTTAAAATTTAAAGGTCTATTGTCATAAGCTGAAGGAAGTCTAAATCCATTTTCAATAAGAGATTCTTTTCTTGATTGATCTCCTCCATACATTCCTCTTACTTGTGGTATTGTAACATGAGATTCATCTATTATTATCAAATAATCATCTGGAAAAAAATCCATAAGAGTATAAGGCTTTTCACCTTCTTTTCTTCCTGTTATATGTCTTGAATAATTTTCTATTCCTTGGCAAAATCCTATTTCTCTAAGCATCTCTATATCATACTTTGTTCTTTGCTCAATTCTTTGTGCTTCTAACAATTTATCCTTTTCTTTAAAATATTTTACTCTTTCTTCAAGTTCTTTTTCTATATTAATTATTGATTTTTCAAGTCTTTCTTTACTAGTTACATAATGAGATGCAGGAAAAATAGCTATATGATTTCTTGTTCCTATTATTTCTCCTGTTAAGTAATTTATCTCTGTTATTCTATCTATTTCATCTCCAAAAAATTCAATTCTAATTCCTACTTCATCCGAATTTGCAGGCATTATTTCAAGTATATCTCCTCTTACTCTAAATGTACCTCTTACAAAGTTTATATCATTTCTTTCATATTGTATTTCAACTAATTTTTTTATAACTTCATCTCTATCCTTTTGCATACCAGGTCTTAAAGATATCATAAGTTCTTTATAGTCACGAGGGTCTCCAAGTCCATATATGCAAGATACAGATGATACTATTATCACATCTCTTCTTTCTAATACTGCTGCTGTAGCTGAGTGTCTTAATTTATCTATTTCTTCATTTACTGAAGCATCTTTTTCTATATAAGTATCTGTTTGCATAACATATGCTTCTGGTTGATAATAATCATAATAACTTACAAAGTATTCAACTGCATTATTAGGAAAAAATTCTTTAAATTCACTATATAACTGTGCAGCTAGTGTTTTATTATGAGCTATAACTAATGTTGGTTTTTGAACTTTTTCTATAACATTTGCCATTGTAAATGTTTTTCCCGATCCTGTAACTCCAAGAAGTGTCACATATTTTTTATTTTTATTTATTGCATTAACAATTTTTTCTATAGCTTGCGGTTGGTCCCCTGTTGGCTTAAATTTCGACTCTATTTTAAAATTCATATACACACCTCTTCTCGAACATTAGTTCTTTTTGTCATCTATAAAAATTATACACTATAATTTGTAAATTTAAAACTAAAAATTATATAATTTCCTATTCGTTATAAGCAAAAAAGGACTAAATTTTTTAATTTAGCCCTTTAAACTATACACCTAAGATTCTATCAGTAAATTTTACATACCAAGCACCAGCTTGTACCTGAACAATATACGCTATTGCTATTATTAAAGCTATTTCTGTTCCACTTTCTTTAAAAACAGCCATGGCAATAGCTAGCGCAATCGAAAGGTTTCTCATTACAGTACCGTATATTAATGCAATTGCATCTTTTTTATCAAATAATAGCTTAGCAATTATTGTACTAACCACAAAGTTAATTAAATAAAGTAATATTAATGGTAACAATAAGTTTATTAAAACCATTGGATTTGACATTATTGTCTTAGCTTTTAATGCCATGGCAGTAAATACCATTGCAAGTACTCCTAAAGTAGATAACGGCGGAAACTTCTGTTTATACTCTTTATTATATTTTTCTTGTCCACATTTTAAAATAATCACTTTCTTTGTAATAATACCTGCAATCATAGGCAAAAACACAACCATTAAAATTTGTTTAAAAATATTTGCCAATGGTATTTGAATAGCTGTTCCCATAAAATACTTTAAATATAGCGGTGAAAGTATACTACCCAATATTAATCCTATTATAGTCATTTTAATAGCTTCTGATATATTTCCCTTTGCAAAGCCTGTCCAAGAAATGGTCATTCCCGAAGTAGGTAATAAAGAAGTTAAAAGCAAACCTAACACAATATAGGTATTATCTTTAAAAAACAAATTACCTATTAAAAATCCAATTAACGGCATAAAAATAAAATTAATCAACTGAGTTGTAAACTGTAGCTTCAAATTTCCTTTTTTCGTCAATTCATTTATATTTAAATTAACCATCATAGGATATACCATTAAAATCGTAAATGGCATGACCAATTTTTTTAAAAAGCTTACTTCAAAATAGCTTCCATAAATTAAACCTATAACCATAAATAATGGAATACTAATAATTAGTTTTTTTTGTAAATATTTAATCAATTTCCACATAAACGTCACTCTCCACAGCAAGTCTTATATATTCCTATATTAACAATATTTTTAGCAAATACTATAAATTTATTCTTCAAAAAGCTTACTACATTCTTCCTCATTGATAAAAACACTTTGAAATTTTTCACATTTAAGCCTTTCAACAAACATATCACATTTACATAAAAATAAATAATATATATTTTTACCACAGCCACATAAAGTTTCAAAATTTCCTTGTCCTTTAGATATAATTAAATCAGCATTATCAATATATCTCTTGCTTTTTTCATTAATTTCTAAAAGATCTGTACCTGCAATATCCGTTCCATTATTAATTATTTTTACATACTTGTCTAAACCAACATAATAAGCATCTTCTTCTGTTGCATCGTTATATACAGGCCCTCCTCTTGTAATCAAAGTTATATTTAAATTAGGATATTTTTTTCTTATTTCTTTAATAAATAGCTTATCAAAAACTATTTCTCCTGTATTATCAGATAGATATACCAATTCACTTGCATTCTCTAAATCTCTTTTAAATCTAGAATATACATTTTCATTTATACTCTGTTTTAAAGTAGTTTGTATTATTTCATCAAGCATATCATCCTTTATATCATCCAATGCTCCAAAATCTATTATATTTCCAGATATAGCATATTTTAAAGCATCTAAAAATCTATCCTCTGATAAATCTAAGTTTTCGTTTAATTGATTTTCCATTTTAAGTGCTAAATCATTAAAATATTTTTTTTCTTTTTCATAAATATCATCGATATTTACTTCTTCTTTTAAGATTCTTAAAATTTTAGAACTTATAGTAGGCGAACTCATATTATAATTTGCATCGACTATTTCGCTTAATGCTTTTTTCATAAAATCATATTTCTTCTTTTTAGTATCTAAATATTTATTTGCTAAACCATCAATTTTATTTACTATACATGATATACAATCTACATGTGAATTCATTTTAATTTTCCCCCAATTTTAAACTATTATTTCTACCCTATAACCTTCCACACCTATGTCTAAAGCAACGTCTACACACTTTATTTTTTTCATCTTCACTACATATTAAATTATTTTCTGAACTACATTGTGGACACTCAATATCTTTATCTATATCCTCACATTTCTCTTTCCACTCATATCCACAATTTTTACAAATAATTTTACATATATTTAAAGTATAATTTCCTCCTTCAATTTTCAATTTTTTCCCATTAATTATACTATCAGCTATTTTTCTTTTTGCCTCGCTATATATTCTTTGAAATGTCGAACGTGCTACCATCATTCTTTGTGCACATTCATTTTGATCTAAGCCTTCTAAATCCATCAATCTAATACTTTCAAGCTCTTCTACACTCATAATTATAATTGAATTTTCAATATCACAATCTAACGGTCCATAAAATCTTATCTCAGGAATAAATCCTACTTTTCTCCACTTTTTAGGTCTCGGCATTTTTTCCCTCCAAAATTATAAGTTTTTCATAAATTAAGGAGTAAAAATTTTTACTCCTTAATTTATATTATTAATTATTTATTTTTTTTATAAGAATCTAAATATTCATTAATATTTTTTAATTCCTCTTCTAAAAGAGCTTTTTGATTTTCAAGATATTTTTTCTCTTCACCTTTATTTATAAAACCTCTACCTAAACCAAATCCTCTTTTACAAAACCAATTATTTCTTCTAGGAGAATTACTATTACAAAATCCCTTTCCTCTACCAGTCATTCTACCTCTACTCATTGGACCAGTTCCATCAAATCTTGGCATACAAATAACCTCCCTTTTTTTATTTTTAGCATATGCCTATTACAATTTAAATTATATACCTTTTTGGGCATATGTCAATATCTTTTTAATAAAAAAAAGACTTCTATGGGGGATAGAAGTCTTTTTTGGGGGAGATTAAGTTAATTTAATTTTTAACTTTGTAGTAATATCTTAACCAAATTTCATATTTATATACATAAATTTAAAAGAAATTTCTATAATTTATATAATATAGTGTAACTATTTTAATAACATATTAATATATTAATCAAAAGAATAATAAATAAATATACTCCCAATATAATAAATTACTTTAAATTTCAAACAAAAATAAAGCTCGTACTTTTGCACGTGCTTTATTTTTGTTTGAAATTTACGTGGCTACGTCCTACTCTCCCAGGAGGCTTCCCTCCAAGTACCATCGGCGCTAAGGAGCTTAACTTCTGTGTTCGGAATGGGAACAGGTGTATCCTCCTTGCTATTGTAACCACATAATCTCATTTTAATGGAGCGGGTGAAGGGAGTCGAACCCTCGCAGCCGGCTTGGAAGGCCGGAACTCTACCACTGAGCTACACCCGCATATTTAATACTTTCAAAACTGAACAGATTAATACTAGGTCAAGTCCTCGACCTATTAGTATCCATAAGCTGAACCCATTACTGAGCTTACACCTTGGACCTATCAACCAGGTAGTCTTCCTGGGGTCTTACCCTTACGGTG
>NZ_FRAE01000136.1 GCF_900142235.1 Tepidibacter formicigenes DSM 15518
TTCTTTCTGTTGTTTGTGTTGACCCATTATGAATTATCATATCTGGAGTATGTACAAGTATATACCCAGCTCCCTTTACTACAGAATAAGACATTGTATAGACACCTCCAAAATTTTAATATATACTGGAATAGATGGGCCTAAGCCCATCTATTTAATTAATCTTCAAATACAGTTTGACCTTCAACTTCAGTTGTTAAGGCTTTTAAAGCTTTTTCAACCATATTTCTTCTTAAAGATTTTTCTTCATTTGCATCTAGAGCTGGATTTCCAAGAGGATGTGGAATAGCTATAGCTGGCACTATTCTATTCGCTCCAACTGTTAGTGATATAGGTACTACTGTACAAATATGAACTACAGGAAGTCCCGCTCTTTCTATTTCTTTTACCATCGTTGCTCCGCAACGTGTACAAGTACCTCATGTAGATGTTAAAATTACTGCATCTACTCCATCAGCTACTAATTCTTTAGCAAACTCAGCTGCATATTTTTTAGAATTTGCAACAGATGTTCCATTACCTACTGTTGTATAGAAATATCTGTGAAGCTCTCCGATTACTCCTTCTCTTTCTAAATCTCTTAAAACATCTACAGGTAGTACTCTATCAGCATCTTCATTTGCATAAACAGGATCATATCCACCATGAGCAGTTTCATGAGTTTCACTAGTTAAATCATTGAAGTCTGCAATATCATATTTTCCATATTTTGAAGCAGAAGAAGATTCAATTCTATCTGGATTTCCTTTTGGAACTATTCCCCCAGATGTAACGATTGCAATTTTAGCTTTAGATAAATCCTTAACAGCAGGATTTGGGTCCACTCTATCAAAATCAGGCATTGGATATTCTGTTTCAAAAGCTTCTCCTTTAAGCTTCTTAATCATCATATCTACAGCTCTTTTAGAACCTCTAACATCTGAGAAGTAGTTTACTCTAACTCCTCTTTCTATATATCCTTCTTCTTTAGGAGAACCTATTTTTTCTTTTTTACCAAGTTTCAAAGCTAGTTTACCTATAACTGGAAGAGCTTTTCTCATTCCAGCTGCTGAATTAGCTGTCTCTACTATGTAAAGATCTTTTTTAAACATATCGGCTCCTGGATTTTCAGGGTACATTCCAGTAAGAACAGGTATTTTTAGTACATCCTTTACTTCTTTAGTAATAGTACCAGCAGCAACTCCATATCTTCCTGCATTAAAAGCTGGTCCTGCTATAAATAAATCTGGATTAAAACTCTTAATCATATCTAAAACTTCTTTTTTAGCAGTTTCTAGATTTTCATTAAAATATGAATCTCCACATACTACAGCAGCAACAACTTTTGCTTCTTCTCCTAAAATCTTATCTAAATTTTTACTAATAGGAGGCAATTCCTCCATAATTAAAGGTTTTGTATCCGCTTTTTCTTCTCCTCCAATTCCAGCAAAGAATTGGTTAATATAATGAACTACCTTTATTTTTTCCATACTTGTCCCCCCTCTCAGGTTTTTAATTAATCGTTAAATTTACAAAACTCTTCTCTTATATTTTTCATTTCTTCTATAATTTCATCTACTTCAAGAACCATTTCCATCATGCCGATTTGCTCTTCATATACAGACTCATCTACCTCACCTTTAAATTGAGGTTCTACTGCATGATATACTCTAAGTCCAAGTTCAACACCTGCAAGTGGTCCTGCAAAAGTTGGATCTCCTGCAGTTACTGTTTCCGCTGCTAGACC
>NZ_FRAE01000014.1 GCF_900142235.1 Tepidibacter formicigenes DSM 15518
TCAACTGTTTCTATAACATCTGCCCTTATTACCTTCGGAATTCTTTTAATTTTTTTCTTTAAAAAGTTTTGCCAATTATCTTGCAATATTTTTTTTAATGTTACTTTAGTCATCTCTTCATCTCTCTTTTTTCAATACTTATACATATATTTTAGCAAGTTTTCCACAGATTTTGAAATTTTATAATTTCCTACTTAATATAAAAAATACTAATGGAAAAATAAAAATTTCTAATTAATAGAAAAAATAAAAACCACAAATTCATGTGGCTTTTATTTTTTTATTTATCGTTAGATTTTTCAACTAATGATTTTAAAAAATCTTTGAAGCTTGTATTATGTTCTTTAGCATAAGAATTAATTGCTTCTTCTTCTTTTTCAGAAATTTCGATTTTAACAGAATCATCAAGCTTTAATATTTGATTTTGCTTATCAGAGAAATATTTTCCTTCAGGCATATAAATCCTCCTACTATATTAGATTTATTATTAATTTTGCCAATTATAAAAAATAATTGTATAAATAATTTGTAATTATATATTTTTTACTTTACGAATATATATCTGAAAATTCAATTTCAATTTTTTCTATATTGGTTTGAGGATTAAAGTTATCTTCTATTTTTTTAAGATTAACAATTGATTAATTGTGTATAATAGTTAAATATAAGGGAGGAAAATATAAGTAAAAGGAGATTTTTAAGATGAAAATAAAAATGCCTGATGAAGTAAAAATTATATTATCTATATTAAGTGATAATAATTATGAAGGCTATATAGTTGGAGGGTGTGTTAGAGATTCGTTACTTAAAAAGGAAGCTAAAGATTGGGATATAACTACAAATGCAAAACCTAAAGAAGTTATAATGTTATTTGAAAAAAAATACAAAGTAGTACCAACGGGATTAAAACATGGAACTGTTACAATAATCATAAATAATCAAAACTTTGAGGTTACAACATATAGAATTGAAGGAGAATATATAGATAATAGAAGACCTGATAGAGTTGAATTTACAAATAATATAAAAGAAGATTTGAAAAGAAGGGATTTTACTATAAATGCCATGGCTTATAATGATTATTTAGGATTATATGATCCTTTTCTTGGAATAGAAGACTTAAAAGATAAAAAAATAAAGTGTGTAGGAAGTCCTAAAGAAAGATTTGAAGAAGATGCTTTAAGAATACTAAGGGGGGTTAGGTTTGCAACTCAATTAAATTTTTGTATAGATAATAATACAGCAAGTGCAATGAGGTTAAAAGGATATCTACTAAATAATATTAGTAAAGAAAGAGTTAGAGATGAATTGTGTAAAATACTATTTTCAAAAAAACCATCTATTGGATTTGAAATATTAAAAGACCTTAAATTATTAGATTTTACAATTCCAGAACTTAAACCTTGTATAGAGTTTGAACAAAATAATCCTCACCATGATAAAAATGTATTTGATCATATACTATCAGTTGTAGATAATACACCAAATAATTTAATAGTAAGACTATCAGCTCTTTTACATGATATAGGAAAACCTAAATGCTTTACCCTTGATGATAAAGGAATAGGACATTTTTATAGACATGAGTTAGAAAGTGAAGTTATGGCAAGAGATATATTAAAAAGATTAAGATTTGATAATAAAACAATTGACTTAGTTTGTGTTTTAATTAAAGAACATATGAATAAGGGTGATATTAAAAAAGATAAAACTGTAAAAAAGTTAATAAATAGGGTAGGTATAGAAAATATAGATAATCTATTTTATTTACAAATTGCTGATAGAAAAGGAACATTAAAGGAAAATGATATAGAAGATATACTAAAGTTAAAAGAAAAAGTTTATGAAATATTACATGAAAATCAGCCTTTAACAGTGAAAGATTTAGCTATAAATGGAAATGATTTAATAAAGATGGGGTATAATCCTGGAAAACAGATTGGAGAGCTGTTAAATTATCTTTTGGATTTAGTTTTAGAAAATTCTGAAATTAATAAAAAGGATAAACTAATAGATTTGATAAAAAATAAGATATAGCTTCATGTATAAAAATTATAAAAAAGTCTAAAATAAAATGTACAAGATTAAATGTTGGAGGTAGATTATGGATAACTTAAGTGTTGTAGGTATAAGAATAGATAAAAGAACAGATTCTGCTACTAAAGTACAAGAAGTATTAACACAAAATGGAGATATTATTTTAAACAGATTTGGTATGCATGACCCTATAGAAGTAAATACTGGATTAATAACATTAAATTTAAGATCTGAAAAAAATAGAATAAATAACATGATGAATGAATTAAATAAACTAAATGGTGTAAGAGTAAATCATATGGAAGTATAAAATAAAGCAGTTCATAATTTGAACTGCTTTATTTTTAGCTTAGCATAGATTTAGAAACTATAATCTTTCTCTAAAAATATCAATTGTTTCATCTGTTGTATTTCCACCTACAAATTTATTTTGTAGGGATGTAAATTCATCTTCGTAATCGAAAAAATCTAATTCATGTGCTATTTCCATATTTAATTGTTTAATATGCTTTTTAGTAATAAAATCTATTTTTTTATCTTTATTCATAATATGGCCCTCCTTTATATGTTCTATTATTAATTTAACCAATTATAGTCAAATATACATTAGGAATAAAATAGAATTATTCAAATGTATAAATTTGATAAAAAAGGGAAAAATCATAAATACAGTATTTATAATTTAAGAGGTGATTAAAATAAATACATATAATGTTGAAGTTATATTTCAGATAATTAATAGTATACTTTTGATAAGTCTATTTTGGATTATTTTTAAAATTAGTTGTAAAATATCTAATTTATATGTTAGATTTAATAAAATTACAAAAAAATAGAAAACATTGAAGACCTTAAGACAAGAATGAGAATAAGATAAAATAAAACTGAACCTTAAACAAGATTCAGTTTTATATGTAAAATTGGTATTTAATCTATTTTTTTATATGGGTACTTATGTCTAATATTACAGTGAATATAATAGCCAATATAGTTTGAGGTGATTAAATCTTCGTATATACACTTTGGAACACCTAGATGGTGATATTTTTCACCTGTGCTAAAACTTATTTCAAGTATTTCATTATCTGGATCGTATCCGATTGAAGATATATTACTTGAATTTACCCTTATTTTAGTCATTAAATCGCCCCCTAATACAATTTGCTTATAAAAAGATATATATTTTTTTACAATATGACTTAAAAATATTATACTAGACTGTTTGTTAAAAAAATGTAAAAACCTGTTGTCGTTACATATTTTTTGAATTATTGATATTTAAATATATAGAGTAAAATATATATTTTGTGAAAAAATAATTATAGAGAGGAAGTGAAACATTATGGCAAAACATAAATTTAAAAAAGGAGAATATGAAGAGGCTGTAGAACATGCTAAAGAAAGTTTGCTAGACAAAAAAATTGGAATAGGACAAATTATAAATGAAACAGGATTAAGCAAGGAACAAATTAATAAGATACAAAATAAAATTCAAGAAGAAATAAATGATAAATAAAAATAGGCTGTTAACTTGTATGTGGTTAACAGCCTATTTTTAGAAATATACATAATGTAACATTTTTGTAACCATTTTTGGATATATAACAATTATAATATAAAGTAAAATACATAAAAAGGATGAAGTCATTATGGAGAAAAAACTAATGTTAAATGTCATTAAGGTAATATTTTTGTTATGTATTACATCTTTTATTATAATTGAAGGATTTATAATAGTTAATGGAAAAGAAGATACTAATTATGAAGTTGACTACTTAGTAGTTTTAGGTTCAGGTGTTTGGGGAGATGTTTTATCACCTACCTTATTAGATCGAATGAATAAAGCCTTAGAATTTATAAATAATAATCCTAATATTAAAATAATTGTTTGTGGAGGGCAAGGAAAAGGAGAAAATATACCTGAAGCACAAGCTATGAGAGATTATTTGGTATTAAATGGAATAGATGAAAATCAAATCATACAAGAAGATAAATCAACAAGTACAATGGAAAATTTAAAATTTGCAAAAGAGATAATAACAAAATTATATGGAGAAAAAAATCCTAAAATTATGATTATTACAAATGATTTTCATTTGTTTAGATCTAAATTCATAGCTAAAAAATTAGGATTTATTCCTTATGGCATGCCGTCTAAAACAATAACTTATTTAGTACCTAAGTATTATACAAGAGAATACTTTGCAGTGATAAAGTCATTTATTTTTGATAAAGTAAAGTCCTAATTAAATAAACGATGTAGAAAATTTTAATTAAATAATTTGCATTTTTGCTCAATTGCATAAATTAAATTATATATATAATTTAATTTATGCATATTATCTATGGCGAAATTTAGCATAATATGTTAAAATATTATTAAGCATATCACAAACAACTATCCAATCCAAGCAAATCCTTTAATATATTTGTTTTAAAAACAGTGTTCTTTATTTTTAATGTTAATTTGGTATAATCTGTATACAGTATATAAAAAAGAATTTTTTATGTTTAGATGTTTTTGTGAAATGATATAGTTTTTATTGGTAAGAATTTAATTTAAAGGAGGTTTGTAATAATGGCAGCAAATAGTTTAAGCATACTTATATCATTTGGGATATATTTAATAGGAATGCTAATTATAGGTTTAATATTTTACAAAAGAACAGAAAATTTATCTGATTACGTATTGGGAGGAAGAGGGCTAAACAGTTGGGTAACAGCATTAAGTTCTCAGGCTTCTGATATGAGTGGATGGTTATTAATGGGTTTACCTGGATATGCATATTTAGCAGGATTTGAATCCATTTGGATAGCAATTGGATTAGCTGTAGGAACATATGTAAACTGGAAGCTTATAGCTAAAAGACTTCGTCAATATACTAAAGTAGCAGGAGATTCTATTACATTATCAGTTTACTTTGAAAATAGATTTAGAGATAAATCTAAAATACTTAGAACTGTATCAGCTATATTCATTTTAATTTTCTTTATACTTTATACATCTTCAGGGCTTGTAGCAGGTGGTAAATTATTTAATACAGTATTTGGAATGCCATATATAATTGCACTTACTGTAGGAACTATTGTTGTAATTTCATATACATTTCTTGGTGGATTTATGGCTGTTAGTTGGACTGACTTTTTCCAAGGAATGCTTATGTTCTTTGCAATTCTTGCTGTTCCAATAGCTGGGACTTTTAAAATCGGAGGAATATCAGCTATTTTTGATACTATAAATAATTTGAATACTGAGTTTTTAAATCCATTTACAACAGCTGATGGAAATATTATAAAAATTATTCCTGTAATTTCCTTACTGGCATGGGGACTTGGATACTTTGGACAGCCTCATATATTGGCAAGATTTATGGCTATTTCATCTCCTAAAAAGATAAAAGAAGCAAGAAAAATTGCTATGGTATGGGTTGTTATTAGTCTTTGTGCAGCAGTATTTGTTGGTATTGTTGGTAGAGTGTATCTATCACAAACACTAAAGGGACCTGATTCAGAAACTGTATTTATGCTTATGGTTAATTCAATTTTCCCAAGTGCCTTTGCAGGTATATTCTTAGCAGCTATTTTAGCTGCTATAATGAGTACAGCAGATTCACAACTTTTAGTTGCAGCTTCAGCATTTACTGAAGATATATATAAAGCTTTAATCAAAAAAGATGCAAGTGAAAAAGAATTAGTTTGGGTAAGTAGATTAACTGTTATTTTTATTGCTGCAATTTCATATGTATTAGCTTTAAATCCTGATAGTTCTGTTCTGGATTTAGTAGCTTATGCTTGGGCAGGATTTGGAGCAGCATTTGGACCAGTTGTTATATTCTCTTTATTCTGGAAGAGGATGACTATAAAAGGAGCTGCTGCTGGAATGATAGTAGGAGGAGTTACCGTTTTAATTTGGAAGCACCTTCAAGGAGGAATTTTTGACCTTTATGAAATTGTACCAGGATTTATATTAGGTATTATAGCAATAATTATTTTTAGTCTAATGGATAAAGAACCTTCTAAAGAAATTTTAGATGAATTTGATAGTGTAAGTAAAAATGAGCTATAATTAAATGTTAACTAAGCAGCCTATAAAGGTTGCTTTTTTAGTTAATCAATTGTAATTAATAGATAATATATGGTATTATATTAAGAAATTAGTAATATTTACAAAAAAGTGAGGGGGAAAAATGAATAAAGTAGTAGGGTTTATAGGTTGTGGTAATATGGCAAAAGCAATGATTGGAGGAATAGTTAAATCAGGACTAGTAAAGCCTGAAAATATAATTGTATCTGATAGGTATAAGGATAGCTTAGATTTTGTATTTAATGAATATGGTGTTAAAACTACAAAAGATAATAAAGAAGTAGCAAAAACTGCACATATTATTGTATTATCAGTAAAGCCTAATATATACGATTTAGTAATTAGTGAAATAAAGGATATTGTTAGTAATGATGTAATAATAGTTACTATTGCAGCAGGTAAATCTATTAAAAATGTTGAAGATGCATTTGGCAAAGATACTAAAATTATTAGAACTATGCCTAACACACCAGCTCTTGTAGGTGAAGGAATGACAGCTATATCTCCTAATGAAAAAATTTCACAAGAAGAGATTAAAGATATAATTAAAATATTTGAAAGTTTTGGGAAAATAGAAATAATTGATGAAAAGTTAATGAATGCATTTGTTTCAACTAGTGGATCATCTCCTGCATATGTATTTATGTTTATTGAAGCCATGGCAGATGCTGCAGTACTAGATGGTATGCCTAGAAATAAAGCTTATAAAATGGCTGCTCAATCAGTACTTGGTGCTGCTAAAATGGTACTAGAAACAGGAAAACATCCAGGAGAGCTTAAAGATATGGTATGCTCTCCTGGAGGAACTACTATAGAGGCAGTTGCATCTCTTGAAGAGGATGGTTTTAGATCATCTATTATTAAAGCTATGAGAAAATGTGCACAAAAATCTAAAACAATGTCATCATAAAGAAAAGAGGTCAATTTTTTTGATCTCTTTTCTTTATGCATTATCAACAATAAAAACTATCTATATTTCTAATATCTGTTCCCCAAAATCTCCATCCACGTCTTGTCCATCTAAATCCAGCTACAGAAGTTGGACCAACGAATACTAACCAAGTCCAAAAGCCTCTACCATTTTCAGGCCATATATAAGTAAATTTATAACGGCAAAATCTTATGGCGCCAGGATCAACTGCTTTTAAACTTGGAGTACCATTTGGCTTTTTTGGTACATATGATGGTGGAGGGCCAGGGGGTTGCTGATGATTATAAAAGAACATACTTTTTCCTCCTTTCTTTTATTAGTTTATGATTTAGTATAAAAAATGCCACATAATTTAAATTTTTAAAATAAGAATAAAAGGGTAGTATATAAATATAAAAATAAAAGGAAGGAGATATTAAAAATATGATAAAAGATGTTTTAGATATAATTCTAATTAGTGCAGAGAATTCTTTTTTACAAGTGGGAGTATTTGTAGGAGCTGTACTTTTGATTTTTGGATATATTAATTACAAAAACTCAGGAGAATTTGTTAGAAAAATTGAAAATTCAAAAAAAATACAGCCGATATTAGGTGCATTGCTTGGATTGACTCCTGGTTGTGGAGGAGCTATATTTATAATGCCTTTGTTTGTAAAGGGAAAAGTTAGTTTCGGAACAATAATAGCTACTCTTATTGCAACTATGGGAGATTCTGCGTTTGTAATAATTTCGACTCTTCCTCTTCATTATATAATTGTAAGTGTTATATCTTTTATAGTAGCTATACTAACTGGATATATTGTAGATTATTATAAAGTAGGAGATAAGCTGTTAAATAATATGAAGAAATTATCTAAAGATGAGCTTAAAAAGATAAATGATAGTGCTAATCATATGTACGAATATATTCATATTGGTCATGAAGAAGGAGATGAAATAGATATTGCTCTTCATCATAAAGCAAAAGGACATCAAGATTTAGAAACTATTGGATACAAAATAACTCATAAAGGCTTTTTAATTTATTGGGGATTTGTCTTTATAGGTTTAATTTTAGGTATAATGCTGTTATTCCAAATGGACATAAATAATTTAATGATACCTAATTTAGGGGAAATTATAGGTATAGGAGGAACTTTTGTTTCTATAATAATGATGATTATGAGTAATAAATTTTTACAAGACGATACTCATGAGGAAGCAGAACTTAAAAGTATGTCTTTAAAAGAAACTTTGATTCATAATGCTCAAGAAACAGCATTTGTATCTACTTGGGTATATGTTGCTTATTTAATATATGAAATTTCAATATTTATAATAGGCAGTGGAAATTATTCAGTAGGTGAAGCTATGCTTACAAGTTTAATGATTTCTAAAGGTTTATTTGCTGTATTAGTAGGAGCTTTAATAGGTTTGATACCTGGTTGTGGACCTCAGGTCATATTTGTTACTTTATTTACTAAAGGAATGGTTCCTTTTGCAGCACTTCTTGCTAATGCTATATCTCAAGACGGAGATGCTTTATTTCCTCTTTTAGCAATTGATAGAAAGTCATCTTTATGGGCAACGGTTATAACTACTATACCAGCAATTATAATTGGTTTAATTGTATATTTTGTAGAAATAAAAATAGGTGCTTTTTAAGCACCTATTTTTCGTTTTTTCTTTCAAATAATTCTTTTTTAGCTCTTGTTCTTGATGGAAAACCATCTTCATCAAAGTTAATACCTAATTCTTTTCCTAATTCAATATCTACGTTATCAAAACCTGTAAATTTTCTTGTATGCTTTATTTTTGCAGGAGTTTTTTTGTTCTTTCTACGCTTGTTCATTGTAAGACCCTCCTCTTTTATGTGAAAGTTTAGATCTTTTTGTAAGTCTTTTGTTATTTGCATCTATTTTTTTCCCGTTTACAATTCCTATATCACTTCCTTGTTCAGAATACATTTTCCTAAGTTCAGCATTTGTTTTTTGGTCTGTTTTTCTCAAGTTTTTATTGTTATTCATTTAAAATTCCTCCTATATTATTCATCTTTATCTCTTTTTCGAGTTGCTATAGGCTTACTTGTATTTTGACTAACTGATCCAGTTTTTCTTTGATGAAGAGAATTTGGTAAGTTAAGCTCTTCTGCAAACTCAAGTTTAAAATCAGGAGTTTGTCTTCCGTTTTTATTATATTGATTATTTTTATTGTTTTTATTTGACATTATATGTTCCTCCTCATTATTTCTTATTCCTTTTTATTAATTTAACCAATCAAATAAAAACATATATTAGAAATTATTGAAAATTTCTTATTTTTTTGGAAAAAAAATAGATACAGCGATTGCTGCATCTATTTTCTAAAGTTAGGAATTTTAAATATATTTTAAGATAAAAGTTATCAAAAAAGGAAAAAGGTCCTCAATAGTAGACATATTGAAGACCTGAAATGCTTGGAAAATTACCCGCAAAAGTAATTATACTAAATTCGACTTTATATGACAAGTAAAAAATAAATAATTTTAAAGTTTTTTATAATGAATAGGAAATTATAATCCTTTTGAATTATGGATAAATATAATTTTCGTTATGAATCTTTTGTGCCAAGTTTAATATTTATATATTTTTCGAGTTGTATTTTTATTATAGCCATGGCAGGAACTCCTAAAAACATTCCTAATAATCCAAATGCTCCTCCACCGATTATTACTGCAACTATAATCCATAAAGGGCTAAGGCCTACCTTATCACCTAATATCTTAGGGCCTAGATATAAACCATCAAATTGTTGAAGTAAAAATATAAATATACCTACCCATAAAGCGCTTATTGGACTATTTAATAATGTTATTAAAATTGAAGGCACAGCTCCTATAAATGGACCAAAGTAAGGAATCATATTTGTGATTCCAATTATTATACTTATTAAAAGAGCATAAGGTATTTTTAAAATTAAAAGTCCAGCAAAACAAATAACTGCTATAATTAAAGAATCTATTGCTTTTCCTACTATATATTGAGAAAATATTTTATTAACTAGCTTACAAAAATTTATCAATTTATCTGATTTATTTTTGCCTATTAATGCATAAAAAAGTCTTTTAGTATTATTAATAAGATTCTCTTTATCTTTTAATAAATAAATAGAAATTATTAAACCAAGTATTCCATTAAATAGGTTAGAAGTAATATTAATAGCTTTTGTTACTAAGTTAGATGAAGTTATATTTAAAAAATTTAGAGCTTCATTTATAATTGTGTTTATATTTTGTTTTAAATAAGGGTTGCTAAATTGAAGTAATTTTGATTTAATTATGTTTTGATTTATCCAATTTTGAGCAGTAGTTACATAACCAGGCATATCTTTTGAAAGTTCATTTATACTACTGACTATTCTAGGAGTTAGTATAGTTATTGTGAAGTTAATTATACCTAAAAGTAATACATAAATAAGAAGAATACTAAAACCTCTTTTAATTTTGAAATTATTTTCAAAGTAAATCATAATAGGGTTTAATAAATAAGCAATAGCAAAAGCCCATATAAAAGGATTAATTAAAGAAGTAAAAAAACTTAGCTTTTGGATAAAAAATTCTGTATTATTTACAAATTTAAATAAAATAAGTGATATAAACAGAATAAATATAAAATATTTAGTTTTTTCATTTGAAAACATATTAATACCTCCGTAACATTGATGTTAAAATATGTATGATATAAAAGGTATTGTAACACTTTCTTATAGAATTAACAATAATTAAATAGAAATAAAGTATAATTATTTTTAAAGAAACTAATTATAAACTCTAGAAGATATAAATAAACATAATATATAATAGAAGTGATTTAATACATGATATAAATAATGCAAAATTAAATATAAAGGAGATGTACTATGAGACTGAATAAGTATATGGCATTATGTGGAGTTGCTTCAAGAAGAAAATCTGATGAACTTATAAAAAATAAAAAGGTGAAGGTAAATGGAGATATAGTTGATGAATTAGGTTTAGATATAGATATAAATAAAGATATAGTTGAGGTAAATGGAGAAAAAATATATTTAGAAGATAAAAAGGTATATTTAATGTTAAATAAACCAGAAGGATATGTTACTACTGTTAAAGATCAATTTAACAGAAAAAAGGTTTTAGATTTAGTAAAAAATATAGATGAAAGAATCTATCCTATAGGAAGACTTGATTATGAAACATCAGGGCTTTTACTTCTTACAAATGATGGAAAACTTACATATAAATTAACTCATCCTAAGCATGAAATAGTAAAAACATATATTGGCAAATTAAAGGGAATTCCAAGTGAAAGTAAAATTAAGGAATTTGAAAAAGGATTAAAGATAGAGGACTATACAACTGCTCCTGCAAAATTTAAAATAATAAAGAAAGATAAAAATAGCAGTATATGTGAAATGAAAATATATGAAGGTAAAAATAGACAAATAAGAAAAATGTGTAGAGCAATTGGACATCCTGTTCTTTCTTTAAAAAGAGTGTCTATGGGAAATATAAAATTAGGAAATCTTAAAAATGGAGAGTGGAGATATTTAACTGAAGATGAGATTAAATATTTAAAATCTTTATAAGGGGGAAAAAGTATGATTACTATTTGTAAAATTAAAGAAGAGGATTTAAAAAAAATTGAAACTATTTTAGAAGAAAAGAATATAGATATTAAAAATATAAAAGAAAATTATTTAGCTGTATATGATAAAGATAATATATTAGGATTTGGAGGATATGATTTATTAAACAATATAGCAGTTTTAAAAGTTATAGATATATTTGATAAAAATATGGAAAATATTTTAAAAGATGGACTTATAAAATCTCTTTTAAATCTAGCTGATATTAATGGTATAAGAATATTTATGATAAAAAAAGATAAAAATATATCTTTTTATAAAAATATAGGATTTGTAGAACTAGATAATAGAGATTTTATTTTGAATTTAGATATAAATGAAGAAGAATATATATATATAAATCTTTTAGAGTTTTTTAAAAATCCATGTAAAGGAAATAAACATATTTAAGGAGGTAAAAATTGAGGAAAGCAAAGTATTTAACAAAGGTTACAGATTTGACTAAAATAATTTTAGAAAATGCAATAAAAGAAGGTGATATAGTTGTAGATGCTACAGTTGGAAATGGGTATGATACTGAGTATCTGGCTAAAAAAGTTGGTGAAAGAGGAAAGGTATATGGATTTGATATACAAAAAATAGCATTAGACAAAACAAAAGAAAGACTACAAAAAAATGATCTTTTAGAAAGAGTATCCTTAATATTAGATGGTCATGAAAACATGGATAAATACATAAAAGAAGAAGTGTCTTGTATTTATTTTAATTTAGGATATCTTCCAAGGGGTGATCATAAATTAATAACAAAGGCTGAAACTACTATTTTAGCTTTAGAAAAATCTTTAAAGCTATTAAAGTCATATGGCATTATAAGTATTGCTTTATATACAGGACATGAAGGTGGGCTAGAAGAAAAAGATGCAGTAGAAGAATTTTTAGCTAATTTAGATCAAAATTATTATAATGTTTTAAAATGTAATTTTATAAATCAAAAGAATAATCCTCCCCAGCTTGTATTAGTGGAAAAAAAGATGGTATTTAAGGAGAGACAAATATGAATATATTAATAACAAATGATGATGGAATAAGAGCAAGAGGAATCTATGAGCTAGCTAATGCTGTAAAAAGTATAGGGAATGTATATGTAGTTGCTCCAGATTCAGAAAAAAGTGCAATTGGTCATGCTATTACTATGCATAGCCCTTTAAGAGTAAAAGAAATTGATTTTTGTGAAGGTATTAAAGCTTATAGTGTAAGTGGAACTCCTGCAGATTGTGTTAAACTAGGAATAGAGGTTATACTAAAGGACATTAATATAGATTTTATTTTAAGTGGTATAAATAATGGGGCAAATCTAGGTACTGATGTTATATATTCAGGAACAGTTTCAGGTGCAATTGAAGGACTTATTCAGAACAAGCCTGCTATGGCAATATCATATGTGGGAAAAAACATAACAGATGAAGAATATAAAAAAGCTGGAAAATACGTATTAGATATAGTTAATAAATATAAAAATAAGCTGGATATATTGGAAGACTGTGTTATGAATATAAATATTCCAAAGCTAAAAGATAAAGATTCAAAAGGAATTAAAATTACAAAGCTTGGGGTTAGAAAATATGAAAATGCATTTGAAGAGAGAATTGATCCTTTTGGTAATAAATATTATTGGATGGGAGGAAAAATAAGAGAATTTCCTCAGGATGAAGATAGTGATATAGTAGCTGTTGAACAAGGGTACATTTCGATAACTCCTCTTTATACGGATTTAACTTATTATGAAAAAATTAAGTCTCTAGTAATCTAGAGGCTATTTTTTTTGAAATTTTAACTTCAAATGAAAGTTCTGAAATAAAAAATGAAATTTAAATTGCAAAAAATCAATAATTTTGATATCATATAATTAATAAAATATTCTGAAATATATTTAGGGGGGAGATTATGGCACCAGATAATAAAAAACTTGTAATAGATCCTAGTTGGTGCAAAGCATGTGGTATTTGTATAGCTTTTTGTCCAAAGGATGTATTAGAAATAAAAAATAATGTAATAAATATAAAAAATATAAAAAACTGTATAAAATGTGGACTATGTGAACTAAGATGCCCAGATTATGCTATATATTTAGAGGATATTTTATGCAAGGGGGATAAAATAAATGCATGATAATATAAAGTTTCTTCAAGGGAATGAAGCCTGTGTTCATGGTGCTATATATGCAGGAATGAGATTTTTTGCAGGATACCCAATAACACCTTCTACTGAAATTACAGAGCTTTCATCAGTTTTACTTCCTAGAATTGGAGGAAGATTTATACAAATGGAGGATGAAATAGCTAGTATGGCAGCTGTTATTGGAGGATCATTAGGTGGATTAAAATCAATGACAGCAACTAGTGGACCTGGTTTTTCTTTAAAACAAGAAAATATAGGTTATGCTTCAATTACAGAAATTCCTTGTGTTATAGTTAATGTTCAAAGGTGTGGACCAAGTACAGGACTTCCAACTTCTCCATCTCAAGGAGAGGTTATGCAGGCTAAATGGGGAACTCATGGAGATCATCCAATTATAGCTTTATCACCTACTTCTGTTACTGATACTTTTTACCTTACAATAAAGGCTTTTAATTTTTCAGAAAAATATAGAACACCAGTAATACTTCTTTTAGACGAAGTAATAGGGCATATGAGAGAAAAAGTTAAAATACCAAAAGAAGGAGAAGTTGAAATAATAAATAGGAAAAAGCCAACTTGTAATCCGGATGAATATAAGGCTTATGAGTACAATCGTAAATTAGTTCCTCCTATGGCTAATTTTGGAGAAGGTTATAAATATAATATTACAGGACTTGTTCATGATGAAACAGGTTTTCCTATTAATAGTACAAAAGAAGCCGAGAAGCTTTTAAATAGATTAATGAGAAAGATAGATGATAATTTAGATGATATATTAATTTATGAAGAATACCTTATAGAAGATGCTGATGTATTATTTATAACTTTTGGATGTATGGCAAGGTCTACAAAAGAATCTGTTAATACATTAAGAAAAGAAGGTATTAATGCAGGAATGCTTGTACTAAAAACTATTTGGCCATTTCCAGAGGAAAAGGTCAAAAGCTTAAGTAAAAAAATAAAAAATATATTTGTTCCAGAGATGAATCTAGGTCAAATACGCCTTGAAGTAGAAAGAGTAGCTTACAAAGACTCTTGTATTTATGGAATTAATAAGGCGAATGGAGAAATTATAACTCCTAATGAGATAAATGATTATGTTAAGGAGGTATTAAAGTGCCTAGTAAAACTATAGAAAATAATTTTAGAGTGGAAAGACTTCCACATATTTGGTGTCCTGGATGTGGCCATGGCATATTAATGAGATCTATTGCTGTTGCAATTGACGAGTTAAATCTTGATAAGGAAAAGGTTTGCATAGTTTCTGGAATAGGATGTTCATCAAGGGCAGCTGGATATATGAACTTTAATACACTTCATACTACACATGGGAGAGCACTTGCTTTTGCAACAGGACTTAAGTTTTCTAATCCAGAACTTACTGTAATAGTTGTATCTGGAGATGGTGATGCTTCTGCAATTGGAGGTAATCATTTAATACATGCCTGTAGAAGAAATATAGATATAACAACAGTTATATTTAATAATAATATATATGGTATGACAGGAGGACAATACTCTCCTACAACACCAACTAAAGACAGGGCTACTACAGCGCCTTATGGGAATATTGATAAGCCATTTGACATTTGCAATTTAGCTTCTGGAGCAGGAGCTACATATGTAGCAAGAGCAACTGCTTATCATGCTAAGAATATGATTGAATATGTAAAAAAAGGTATAAGCCATAAAGGATTTTCATTAGTAGAGGGTGTCAGTGTATGCCCAACTTATTATGGAAGAAAAAATAAAAAAGGAAGTTCAGTAGATTTAATGAACTATTTAAAGGATAATTATATAAATGTTAAATTGAAAGATAAAATTCCTAAAGATAAATTGGATGGAAAGATATTTATGGGAGAATTTAAAGATATAAACGAGCCTGAGTATATAGATGAGTATTTTAAAATAATAGATATGTTCAAAAGGGAGAGATTGGTGTGAAAAAAGAATTAAGATTAAGCGGTTCAGGTGGGCAAGGGCTAATACTTGCAGGAATAATAATAGCTGAAAGCGCTATCATATCTAATATAAATGCTGTTCAAAGTCAATCTTATGGACCAGAAGCTAGAGGCGGGGCTAGTAAGTCAGAAGTAATACTAAGTGATGAAGAAATTAATTTTCCAAAAGTAATCTGTCCTGATTTACTTTTATGCTTAACACAAAAATCATATGATCAATATGGGAAAAATATAAAAGAAAATGGAATTTTAATAGTTGATTCTTGTGTCGATATAGGTGATAATATAAATATAAATAAATTTTATAAAATACCTATAATAAAAACAGCTAAAGAAAAAATAGGGAAAGAAATGGTAGCCAACATAGTTGCCTTAGGGGCAATTAAGGAGTTAACCCAAATTATTAGTACAGACAATTTAAAGAATGCAATATTAGCAAGAGTTCCTCAAGGAAGTGAAAATTTAAATATGAGGGCTTTTGAAGAGGGGCAATTGCTAATAAAAAATATGTAAAAAGGGAGCTAGTTTTTATATGGAAGAGAATAAAGATTTAATTGCAATAATACAAGATCAATTTCCAAAACTTAGTAAAGGTCAAAAGCTTATTGCTCAGTTTATACTTTCAAATTACGATAAAGCAGCATTTATGACAGCTGGTAAATTAGGTGAAAAAGTTGGAGTAAGTGAATCAACAGTAGTAAGATTTGCAAATGCTTTAGGATTTGATGGATATCCAAGACTTCAAAAATCACTTCAAGAGCTTATAAAAACAAAGCTTACAACTGTTCAAAGAGTTGAGATGGCTAAAGAATATTCTAATGATTGGACTATATTTAGAAAAGTATTAAAATCTGATATAGAAAATATAAGAACAACTCTTGATGAAATGGATGAAGAGTCTTTTCAATATACTATTAACAAGATACTAAATGCTAAAAAAATATATATAGTAGGACTTAGAAGTTCAACGGCAATAGCAGAGTATCTAGGATTTTATCTTAATATAATATTAGATAATGTTAATATAGTTAGTTATGGGATAAGTGATGTATTTGAGCAGATATTAAAAATTGGAAAAGGTGATTTGGTAATTTCAATAAGCTTTCCAAGATATTCAAAAAAAACTTTTGAGCTTGCAAATTATGCAAAAAAACAAGGTGCAAGCATTATTTCCTTAACAGACAGTGTACTTGCTCCTGTAGCTTCAATATCAGAAGAAATTATTACAGTTAAAAGTAATATGGCATCTTTTGTTGACTCTTTAGTTGCACCTCTTAGTGTTGCTAATGCTATAATAGTAGCTGTAGGAATGAGGAAAAAAGAAGAGATTAAAGAATATTTTGATAAGCTAGAAACTATATGGAAAGAATATCATGTCTATGATGAAAAATAATAATATTTATTTTTAAGAAATTTATTATGTCCCGATATTGTTTTTTGAGCCTAAATTATTTAGAAAAACAATACCGGGGCTTTTGTTTGTATAAATATATTGAGAATTTTGTTGTATAATAGATTATTATAGTAAATATAGGAGGTAAATAATGAACAAGTTTTTTATAGTAAGACATGGGCAGACTCAGTGGAATATAGAAGGAAGAACTCAAGGGCAAGGGGATTCTAAATTAACAGAAAAAGGAAAAGAACAAGCTGAAAAACTTGCCCATAAACTTGTAAAATATAATATAGATTATATATACAGTAGTGATTTAGGAAGAACTATAGAAACTTCTAGTATAATATCTTCTGTTTTACAAAAAGAAGTTGAATATAATGAGGGATTAAGAGAAATAAATTTTGGAAAATGGGAAGGACTTACTATTGAAGAAATTAAAAATAGATATTCTGATATATATAAAATTTGGAGAAATGCGCCTCACAATGCTTTAATACCTGATGCAGAAAATTTAACAGCATTAAAGGAAAGATTATTAAAGTGCATAAACTATTTAAATAAAAAACATGAAAAATCAAATATACTTTTAGTATCTCATGGTATGTCTATAAAAGTATTACTTTTAAGTTTACTTGGATCTGATCTTTCTAATCTATATAGAATAAAACAAGATAATACAGCTTTAAATATAGTAGAATTTAGAGAATATGGACCAGTAATAATAAGAACAAACGATACTAGTCATTTGGAAGGAGAATAAAATGAGCAAGGTTATAGTAATTGGAGGAGGACCTGCTGGAATGATAGCAGCAATTATGGCAGGAAGAAATAATAATGAGGTTACATTAATAGAAAAAAATAAGGAACTAGGTAAAAAGCTTAAGATAACAGGTGGAGGAAGATGTAATATAACAAATATGAGAGATATAGAAGTTTTTTTAGATAAAATAATTGTAAATCATAAGTTTTTATATAGTTCTATTTATTCATTTACAAATTTAGATTTATTAGAATTTTTTAAAAAGCATAACTTAGAGTTTAAAGTGGAAGAAGATTTAAAGGTTTATCCGCAAAATGATAAATCAGAAGAGATAATTGAAGTACTTAAAAAAGAATTAAAAAAATCTAATGTAAAAGTAATTTACGAAAAAAAATTTAAGGATTTATTAATTGAAGATAATAAGCTTAAGGGAGTTATTTTAGAAAATAAAGAAACTATAAAAGGAGATAAAGTAATAATTTCAACAGGAGGAATGAGTTATCCTAAAACAGGATCTAGCGGAGAAGTTTATAAAATATTAAAGAAACATGGACATACTATTAACAAAATATACCCATCTTTAGTTCCATTAATTGTAAAAGAAAAATGGATAAAAAATTTACAAGGTGTATCGATGAAAGATGTAAAGGTTACATCAAAATATAGTAAAAACAAAAAAATAGAAATGACAGGAGACATATTATTTGCTCATTTTGGAATTACAGGGCCTGTTATACTAAATATATCTTCATATTTAAATAAAATGCTACAAGAAAAAGAAGTAGATATTACTATAGATTTTACTCCTAATATAAAAGAAGAAGAAATATCTAAAATTATTAGGAAAAATCCTAATAAAGCTATATACAATAATTTAAGAGAAATTCTTCCTCTTAATTTTATAAAAGAGATACTTAATTATTTAGATATAGATAAAAAACCAAACGAACTTAATAAACAAGATGAAAAAAGAATTATAGAAAGTATAAAAAAGCTAAAGCTAACTTGTATAGGAACTAGAAGTATAAATGAAGCAATAGTAACTTCTGGAGGAATAAGTGTAAAAGAAATTAATTCATCAACTATGGAGTCGAAAATAATTAATAATCTTTATTTTGCTGGAGAAGTTATAGATATAGAAGGATTAACAGGTGGATATAATCTACAAATTGCCTTTTCAACAGGATACTTAGCTGGAATAAGTGTTTAAAATTTGATATAATATTAAGTTGCGATGGTGATAATATGAAAACTTTAGCTATAAGAGGAGCTACAACTGTAAATCATAATAAAAAAGAAGAAATACTAAGTGAAACAGCAATATTAATGGAAAAAATAATAAAAATGAATAATTTAAAAGAAGAAGATATAATAAGTATAATATTTACTATGACAAAAGACTTAGATAAAGTTTATCCATCTGTTGCTGTAAGAGAAATAATGGGAATTACAGATATTCCCATTTTAAATTTTGAAGAGAAATATATAGAGGGAAGTTTAAAAAAATGTATAAGAGTTTTGATTCATATAAACTCTGATAAAGAAAAGAATGAAATAGTACATGTATATTTAAACGATGCAAAAAATTTAAGGTTAGATTTAAGTATGAGGAGTGATTTTAATGAATAATTTAGTAATAGCAGTTGATGGACCAGCGGGAGCAGGAAAAAGCACTGTTGCAAAAATAATAGCAAAGAAGCTAAATATAAATTATATTGATACGGGAGCTATGTATAGAGCTATTACATATAAAGCTATAAAGGAAAATATAAATATTGAAGATGAAAAATCTTTAATTGAAATGGCTAAAAATACTCAAATAGATTTTAAAGAAAATAATATATATTTAGATGGTCAAATTATAAACGAAGAAATAAGAACGCTAACTGTTAGCTCTAATGTATCTAAAGTGGCACAAATAAAAGAAATAAGGGAAATAATGGTTGATCTTCAAAGAAAAATGGGACAAAAATATTCAGTTATAATGGATGGAAGAGATATAGGAAGTTATGTTTTTAAGGATGCTGATTTTAAATTTTATTTAACAGCAGGTGCAAATGAAAGAGCTAATAGAAGATACAAAGAGTTAAAAGAAAAAGGACATGATGTAAAACTTGATGATATAATAAAAGATATTCAAAATAGAGATGAAATTGACTCTAAAAGAGATTTTGCTCCACTTGTTAAGGCAGATGATGCTATAGAAATTGATACTAGCAATAAAAATATAGATGAAGTAGTTAATGATATAATGAAATATATAAATTAGGGGGTGAGTTTTTTTGAATTTTTATGATGTTGTTAAAGCTATTGCAACTCCTATCATTAGAATATTTTATAAGATAGAAGTTTTAGGAGCAGAAAATGTTCCTATGGATGAACCTTTAATATTTGCATCTAATCATAAAAATAATTTAGATCCTTTTTTAATAGGTGCATTTATGCCAAGAAATGTTTGTTATATGGCAAAAAAAGAACTATTTAAAAATAAATTAGTAGGGTACATATTAAATAAATTAAATGTATTTCCTGTTGATAGAAATAAGACAGGGGCATCAACTATAAAAGTAGCATTAAAAATATTAAAATCAAAACAAGCTTTAGGTATATTTCCTGAAGGAAGTAGAATAAAAGGAAGTGAGCTTGGAAAAGCAAAAGCAGGAACTGCTATGCTTTCTATAAAGGGAAAAGCAAGGGTATGTCCGGTTTCTATTATAGGAAATTATAAGTTGTTTAGTAAAATAACTTTATACATAGATAAGCCTGTAAGCTTTGATGAGTATTATGGAGAAAAGCTTACTTCTAAGGATTATGAAGATATTAGTCAGAAAATTTTAGATATAATTAATATGAATATGAAAAATTTAGCTTAAGGAGGATTTATATTGAAAATAAAAATAGCATCATATGCTGGTTTTTGTTTTGGCGTTGAGAGAGCCATGGATATGGCTTGGAATAAATTAGAAGAAAATTCCAAGGTATACTCATTAGGACCTTTAATTCACAATAGGCAAGCGGTAAAAAAATATGAAGATAAGGGACTTAAAGTAATAGAATCACTAGAAGAAGCAAATGATAATTCAAAAATAATAATAAGATCTCATGGAGTTCCTCTTAAAGTATACGAAGAATCAAAGGAAAAAGGTATGGAAATAATTGATGCAACTTGTCCGTTTGTAAAAAAAATTCAAGATATAGCTAATAAATACTATAATAAAGGATATAAAATAATAATTATAGGGGATTCTTCACATCCAGAGGTTATAGGAATAAATGGATGGTGTAATAATGAAGCTATAATTGTAAAAAATATAGAGGATTTAGACAATATTCATAGAAATTATAAAAAGTATTGTGTTGTGGCTCAAACCACTATGAATTTAAAAGTTTATGAAGAAATAACTAAAAAATTAAATGAAATATTAGACAATGTAGAATTTTACAATACTATATGTTCAGCTACAAGAGAAAGACAAAAAGCAGCAAGAGATCTTTCTAAAGAGGTGGATGCTATGATTGTTATAGGAGGTAAGCATAGCTCTAACACTCAAAAGCTGGTACAAATATGTAGTGAAAATACGATTACTTATCATGTAGAAACTATAGATGATTTAGAATTAGATAAGCTTAAAAAATATTCTTTTATAGGAATAACAGCAGGAGCATCAACTCCGAAATGGATAATTGAGGAAGTTGTAAGTTCTGTTGAAAAATTATAAAAAATATAATAAGGGAGAGATAGGGAAATGAATAATGAAATGCAACAATTACTAATGGAAGAAGAAAACTTATTTAAAAATATAAGAATGGGTACAGTATTAAAAGGAATAATTGTATTAAATAAAGAAGAGGAATACTATGTTGATTTAAACTACAAAACAGATGGAATACTTCCTAAAAATGAAGTTGTTGAAGATGAACAGATACAAGTAGGAGATGAAATCACTGTAAAGGTAATAAAAATAGATAGAAATTCTGGTGAAGTCATACTTTCACAAAAAAAAGCTGAAGAAGAAAATATATGGAATAATTTAAAAATAGGTCAAATTTTAGAAGTTAAAATAAAAGAAAAAAATAATAGCGGATTAATAGGAGTTTATAAAGAAAATGTAAGAGGATTTATTCCTTTAAGTCATGTTGATATAAAATACATAGATTCTAATGAACTTGAAAAATATAGTGGTAAAAAAGTAAAAGCTGAAGTAATAGATGTTAATTCTAATAAAAAAAGATTAGTGTTGTCTATGAAAAATATATTAATTAAGGAACAAGAAGAAAAGAAAAATAACCTTATGAATGAAATAGAAGAAAATAATGTATATGAAGGTTTTGTAAAAGATATAAAAGAATATGGTGTTTTTGTAGACTTAGGTGGAGTTGTAGGACTTGTACATAAATCTGAGGTGTCTTGGGATAAAACTAAAGATGTGTCTAAATTGTATAAAATAGGAGACAATATAAAAGTTAAAGTTTTATCTTTTGACAAAAATAAAGAAAGGTTATCGCTAAGTGTTAAAGCACTTGAAAAAAATCCATGGGATGAATTTGTAGAAAATTATAAAGTAGGAGATACATTAGAAGGAGTAGTAAAAACTATTAAGGATTATGGAATTTTTGTAAAGCTAAACGATTCAGTGGATGGGTTTGTTCACATATCTAATATGTCTTATGAATTTATTAAGAGTACTAAAGATGTTGTTATAGTAGGAGATAAAGTAAATGTAAAAATAATAGATATAAATTTAGATAATAAGAAAATAGAGCTTACTATGATTTTAAATTAGGAGGATAATTAGCTAATGATTGGATATGAAATTTTTAAAGAAAAAGTTCATAAAAAAACAGGAATAAATCTTTCTTTATATAAAGAAAAGCAAATGCATAGGAGATTAGAATCTTTAGCTAGGAGAAATGGCTTTAATAATTTTGAAGATTATTTTAATGCTATAGATAAAGATAAAGAATTATTTGATGAATTTATAAATTATATGACTATAAATGTTTCTGAGTTTTATAGAAATCCAGAACAATGGAAAGTACTAGAAGCAGATATAATACCTAAGCTTATGAAAACAAGTAGTAATTTGAAAATATGGAGTGCTGCCTGCTCTACTGGAGAAGAACCTTATTCATTAGTAATGCTTCTTAGTAAATTTATGCCTCTTAATAAGATAAAGATAATAGCAACAGATCTTGACAAGGAAGCTATGAATAAGGCTAAAATAGGAATTTATTCAGAAAAAAGCTTAAAAAATCTGCCAAAAGATTTTGTGAATAAATATTTCAATAAAATGGGAAATAATTATGGAATAAAAGATGAAATAAAAAATAGAGTTACTTTTAAACAGCATAATTTATTAAAGGATAGTTTTTTTGATAATTGTGATTTAATAGTATGCAGAAATGTAATGATATACTTTACAGAAGAAGCTAAGGCTGATATTTACTCAAAATTTAGCAAATCACTAAAAAAAGAAGGTATATTATTTGTAGGAAGCACTGAACAAATAATAATGCCTAATAAATATAATTTAAAACCTGCAAAAACATTTTTTTATAGGAAATTAAACTAATTAAATACTGTTGACTTTATTGGTCAACAGTATTTTTGGTTGTAAGTAGAAATAATAATATGATATAATACAGTATAGCGTAGTATTAGTACCAGGTATAAAAAGGAGGTATAATTTATGAACATAAAAGATATTAAGGAATTAATATTAACTATAGATAGAACTAGCATAAATAAATTTGATATAGAATTGGATAATTTAAAATTATCTATAGAAAAAGGAGAAGGTGTACAAAAAAAGGTAGTTACACAAGATGATGATGTGAAAGAAGAAGTATATACACAAGCTTTTGAAAAAGAAGAAAATGTTAAAAATGAGGAAGATTTACATATAGTTAATGCTCCATTAATGGGAACTTTTTATAGAGCCTCAAGCCCAGATGCTCCCCCATATGTAAACATAGGAAGTAAAGTTAAAAAAGGAGATAAACTTTGCATACTTGAAGCAATGAAGCTAATGAATGAAATAGAGTGTGAAGTAGAGGGTGAAATTGTAGAGATATTAGCAGAAAATGAAGAATTAGTAGAGTATGCTCAGCCTCTATTTAAAATTAAAATATAGGGCTAGTCAAGGAGGGTATTTATGATAAAAAAACTGCTTGTTGCAAATAGAGGAGAAATAGCTGTAAGAATAGTTAGAACTTGTAAAGAAATGGGAATAAAAACTGTTGCTATATACTCTGAAGCGGATAAAGATTCTTTACATAGATATATGGCAGATGAGTCAATTTGTATTGGGCCAAATAATATAAGTAAAAGTTATAATAGCATAGATAATATAATATATTTAGCTTTAAAAACTAAATGTGATGCTATTCATCCAGGTTTTGGATTTTTATCAGAAAACTCAACTTTTGCTAGAAAATGTGAGGAAAATAATTTAATATTTGTAGGACCTAATTTTGATCAAATAGATAAAATGGGGGATAAGTCAACAGCAAGAGAAACTATGGTTGAAGCTGATGTTCCTGTTGTTCCAGGGTCAAAAGGAGTAGTTTTAAATTTAGATGATGCAATGACTACAGCTAAGGAAATAGGTTATCCTGTTTTAATAAAAGCCTCTAGTGGAGGTGGAGGAAAAGGAATGAGGATAGCTTATGATGAAGATGAGTTAAAGGCAAATTTTGATATAGCCAAAGGAGAAGCATTATCAGCTTTTGGAAATGATGAAATGTATTTAGAGAAATATATAGAAAATCCAAGACACATAGAAGTTCAAGTATTTGGAGATACATTTGGTAATGTGATTCATTTTGGAGATAGAGATTGCTCTATGCAAAGAAGAAATCAGAAGGTAGTTGAAGAATGTCTATCCCCTTATCTAGATGAAAGTACTAGAAAAAAACTATATGATGCTGCTGTAAAAGCGGCTAAATCTGTAAATTATATTGGAGCTGGAACAGTTGAATTTATAGTTGATAAAGATAAGAATTTTTATTTTATAGAAATGAATACGAGAATACAAGTAGAACACCCAATTACTGAAATGATTACTGGAATTGATTTAATAAAGCTTCAAATATTAATTGCATCAGGTGAAAAAATTCCTTATTCTCAAGAGGATATAGAATTTAATGGTCATGCAATAGAATGTAGAATAAATGCAGAGGACCCATTTGAGAATTTCAGACCATCACCTGGAAGAATAGATTCTATACATGTTCCAGGAGGACTAGGAGTTAGATTTGACAGTTTTGTATATGGTGGATATACTATTCCTCCAATTTATGACTCAATGATAGGAAAGCTAATATGTTGGGGAAAAGATAGAAATGAATGTATAAATAGAATGAAAAGAGCATTAGATGAATTAATAGTAGAAGGAGTAAAAACAAATATAGAATTTCAAAAAGTACTTATAGAAAGTGATGCATTTATAGAAGATAAGCATCATACTAAATTCATAGAAAAAGAATTTTTACAAAATTTTAATGTAAAGCAAAATAATATATAAAAAATTAGCTAGAGGTGATAGCTATGATAAAAAAATTATTAAATAAAGAAAAAGAATATGCTAAAGTTTCTGTAAACAAAAACTTTAAAAATAAAAGTGTAGATGATAAATTTTGGATAAAATGTACTTCTTGTGGTAGTAATATTTTTAAAAAAGAAGTAGAAGAAAATTTAAATATCTGTCCAAAATGCAATTATCATTTTAAACTACCAGCAAGAGAAAGGGTAAATTTATTAATTGACGAAGGAACATTTGTAGAAATTGATGCCGATTTAACTTCTATAAATATACTTGATTTTCCTGAATACGAAGAAAAATTAAGTAAATACAGTGCTAAAAGCAAAGAAAAAGAAGCTGTAATTACTGGATATGGAAAAATTAATGATATTGAAGTAGCTTTATGTGTTATGAACCCAGATTTTATGATGGGAAGCATGGGATTTATAGTAGGAGAAAAAATAACTAAAGGTATAGAATATGCAATAGAAAATAAACTTCCTATTATTATAGTTTGTGCATCAGGTGGAGCTAGAATGCAGGAAGGAATAATATCCTTAATGCAAATGGCAAAAACTTCTCAAGCTTTGAAAAAGCTTAGTGAAAATAATTTACCTTATATATCTATACTTACAGATCCAACAACAGGAGGAGTTACTGCTAGTTTTGCTATGTTAGGAGATTTAATTATATCAGAACCCAATGCTCTTATAGGATTTGCTGGCCCTAGAGTTATTAAGCAAACAATAAAGCAGGATCTTCCTGAAGGATTTCAAAGATCAGAATTTTTACTTGACCATGGTTTTGTAGATTTAATCGTCAATAGAAAAGATATGAAAAATAAACTTTATAAAATATTAAAAATTCATGGATGTTAGGAGGGCTGATTATGAGTAGTAATTTACAAATAGATAAGCCCATTATAGAGCTTGAAAATAAAATTGAAGAATTTAAAAAAATGTCAAAAGAAAGTAATATAGACTTGTCAATAGAAATAAAAATGTTAAGTGAAAAATTAAGCAAATTAAAGAAAGAAGTATATGAAAACTTAACGCCATGGCAAAAGGTAGGCTTAAGTAGAGCTAGTGATAGACCAACAACAAAAGATTATATAGAAAATATATGTAGTGAATTTATAGAACTTCATGGAGATAGATTATATAAAGATGATAAAGCAATAATTGGTGGTATAGGATTTATAGATAATACTCCTGTTACTATAATAGGACATCAAAAGGGAAAAGATGTAAAAGAGAATATAGAAAGAAATTTTGGAATGCCTCATCCAGAAGGGTATAGAAAGGCTCTAAGACTTATGAAGCAAGCTGAAAAATTCAACAGACCTATAATAACATTTATAGATACTCCAGGTGCATTTTGTGGACTTGGAGCAGAAGAAAGAGGTCAAGGAGAAGCTATAGCTAAAAACTTATTTGAAATGAGTGGTTTAAAGATTCCTATAATATCAATTGTTATAGGAGAAGGAGGAAGTGGAGGAGCTTTAGGTCTTGGAGTATCAAATAAGGTAGCGATGCTTGAACATTCCATTTACTCAGTTATATCTCCAGAAGGTCTTGCCAGTATATTATGGAAGGATGCATCTAAAGCTAGTGAAGTTGCAAATATAATGAAGCTTACAAGCAGTGATCTATATGAATTAAAAGTTATAGATAAAATTATTAAAGAGCCTCTAGGGGGAGCTCAAAAAGATATAAAATTTACATCTAAAAATATAAAAGAATATATATTAGAAGAAATTCAATACTTCCAAAATAAAAAAATAGAAGATATTATTTCTGAAAGATATAATAAATTTAGAAAAATTGGATATAATTTATAAATAAAAAAGAGGGTTTGTACATAAAACGTAGAATATTATATATACGTAAAAATCCTAACTTAAATGCACAAGGAAATATAATAATAACTAAAGGGGGCATAGAAATGGAAGTATTAAAGGTTTCATCAAAATCTAATCCAAATTCTGTTGCAGGAGCTTTAGCAGGAGTTTTAAGGGAAAAAGGATCAGCAGAAATTCAAGCTATAGGAGCAGGGGCTTTAAATCAAGCTGTTAAAGCAGTAGCTATAGCTAGAGGTTTTGTTGCACCAAGTGGTATGGATTTAATATGCATACCTGCTTTTACTGATGTTGAGATTGACGGAGAAGAAAGAACAGCTATAAAACTTATAGTAGAGCCAAGATAATAAAAAAAGGACCTCGTTTGAGGTTCTTTTAATTTTGAGCTTTAAACATTTGAAGCATTAACATTACTTGCTCCATAGTAATTCCATACTGATCTAATAAATTATTAATTATAGGATAAAATTCTTTCATAAGCTCATCTTTGTTTTCTTTTACCAATTTCTCTACAGAAGGAATTATTTCCTTTATAAATTCTATTTTTTCTTTTTCTGATAAAGAGTCAAATTTTTGAGCAAGTTCATTCATTTTGCAATTACCTCCTTTTAATATTCACTGTTATATTATACAAAAAAATTATGTTTTTGCAAACAGTAAAAATAGCAGCCTGATAGGCTACTTTATTTCTTCAATATATACTAAAAGAAAAGGATTTCCTTGAATTCAAGAAAATCCTTTTCTTTTAGTATATAAGCATTTCTATCTTTGAGCTTCAAACTGTCTTAAAAGTTTAACAAACAATTCAGGAACTTTTGCCATATTTTCAGGAGTGTCTACGAATGAAATTCTAAATTGTGTGTTTCCTGGATTTTTGTCACCTTCTTTAACATTATAGAATCCTTTCATCGGTGCTGCAAGAAGTGTTGTTTCAATTCCATCGATGTTAACAGACCCTTTCTGTGCGCAGTAAGAAACAAAGTCAATTGCATCAAATCCAGGTTTTACCACATTTCTAACGTCAATTACTGTATATATGGATGCGTCAGGGCTAGAAACGATTAAACCAGGTTCCAGCTTCTTAAGACCGTTATATACATTCAATATTAGTTTTTTGTAGTACTCTCTAATATTCTTGCACCATTGGGCAATTTGTTCCTTGCTTTCATGTGCAAGTGCACCAAATATATACTGACCTATTACATTAGCACAAAGGTTTGCAGTATATTCAGCTACAGAACGGTTGTTGAACTCAGCATTGTCCGTAATCAAAGCACCGATTCTTAAACCACAGGCATTCCATACCTTTGAAGCAGTTTCTATACTGATTCTTCTTCCTTCGATTCCAGGTACATCTGCGTCAGTAACTCCCCAGATGCTCACAAGATTGCTGCCTTCTTCATAGAAGAGTTCACGATAAGCTTCATCACTTGCCATCCATATGTTATATTTAACACATAATTTAGCTAGTTCTTTAAGTGTTTCATAATTGTAGTACTGTCCTGTAGGATTGTCATAAGGTATAACTAGAAGAGCTCCAGGATTATGCATTTTAATTGCTTCTTCGATTTCATTTAGTTCTGGAAGGCTAAACTTGCCATCTTCACCTAAATTACGCTTTACTGTAACTATTTTACGTCCAAGCCTTTCTGCAAAAGAAATATAATTGGTATAGGCAGGATCAATCACCATAAGGGGTTTGTCACTAGTACCTGCGGCACCACAAACACCGATTAACAATAATTCCATAGCACTAGATCCGCCATCTGTTACTTGAATGAATAATTTACTTGTATCGAAACCTTCGCAATTAAGGATGTTTCTAAATGCATCCTGACACTCTTGAGTTCCAGCAGTAGTTGAATATCTAACAACACCATTTGCAAATGGGCTCTCAGGGGCACCAAGTTCAAACATTCTTTTTTGCATAGCAGGATTTGTAGGTAGTGAAACATTACCAATTCCTACATTGATTACAGCTTCGGGTTTTACTTTACGTTCCTCGTATTTCATTTGTGCTAGTCTGACAGCTGATGGTGTTCTTGATTTAAAGTGATCTGATAGAATTGGTTTACTCATCGATAACACTCCTTCTCTTACAAAGTATTTTTTTTAATTTGTAATTTTTTCCTATGTATTTTAAATTTACAATTAAATCATAACATAAAATGCCTTAAAAATCATTAATAAATATACAATAAACAGAAAAATTAAAAATTTAAAATAATTCAAAATTCAACTTTTGCATAAAAGTTAATTAATATTTAAAAAATATTAAATTTTGGTAGATTACATATTTTATGACTGGTATATTAAATATTAAATTGTTAAAATAAGAAGTGTAAATATAAATTAAAGGAGCTGATATTTTGAAAAATTTAGTTAGTACCCACTGGCTTAAAAGCAACATTGATAATGAAAATTTAGTTATAGTAGATTGTAGATTTGACTTACAGACTCCATCTTATGGAAGAGACAGTTATAACAAAGGGCATATAAAAGGTGCTTTTTATATGGATATGAATGAAGATTTAGCAGGAGAAGTAAAAGATCATGGAGGAAGACATCCCCTTCCAGATTTAAATGAGTTTAAAGAAAAAATAGAAAATATGGGAATAGGAAATGATACTATAGTTGTAGCTTATGATGATGGAGAAATAGCAGGAGCATCGCGTTTTTGGTGGATTTTAAAGTATTTAGGGCATGAAAAAGTATACATATTAAATGGTGGTATTAAAAAATGGATAGAAAGAAATTATCCTTTAACTAAAGATATACCTAATAAAAATAAAAAAGAATTTAAAATAAATTTAAATGAAGAAATAATTGCATATATGTTAGAAGTTAAAGAAAGGAAAGATGAAGAAAGTGTAGCTATTTTAGACTCTAGGTCAAATGAAAGATATAAAGGAGAAGTAGAGCCTATAGATAAAGTAGCTGGACATATACCAGGAGCTAAAAATTATTTTTGGATGGAAGTTTTAGAAAATGATGAATTAAAGGAAAATGAAAAATTAAAGAATCATTTTAAGGACTTGGAAAAATATAAAGAAGTAATAGTCCACTGTGGGTCAGGAATTACAGGATGTGTAAACTTTTTAGCACTTGATGAAATAGGTATAAAATCTAAACTGTATTTAGGTTCTTGGAGCGATTGGATAAGTTATGATGAAAATGAAATAGCAATAGGAGAAAAATAAGGTAAAGAAATTTTTTCTTTACCTTATTTTTATTTTATTAATTGTACATAATAAAATATATGATTAATTAGAGGTGAAAATATGAATGAGTCTCTTACAAATAGACAAATAGCTTTTGTTATATTTGGAGTAATAGTAGGGTATGGAATTATGTCTCTTCCTAAAAATATTGCTGAAAATATAGGAACAGGAGCTTGGATTGTTTTAATAGGTGCAACAGGTATAGCTGTTATATTTACATATGTATTTACATATCTAGCATATATTCATAAAAATAAAACTCTTTGTGAATATAGCGAAATATTAACAGGAAAATTTATATCAAGATTAATAGTATTTATATATACTGTAGAGTTTTTTTTATTTTCTTCATTAGTAATCAGAGCAGCTTCTGAAGTAATTAAATTGAATATATTATTAAAAACACCTATTTGGTCAATATCCTTATTATTCTTTATAGTTATATACTATGCTGTAATAAAAGGATTAAGAGTAGTTGGAAGAATTTGCGAATTATATGGATTTGTAATTATTATAATTATGTTATTTACACATATTCTTTTATTTACTCAAGGAGAATTAATAAATTTAAAGCCTTTTATTCTTCCATTAAGTATAAAAACATATATTAAAGCATCTGTAACAACTGTAATTCCTCTTTTGGGAATAGAAGTTATTGCTTTTATTCCTTTTGATAAAAATAATAATAAAAAAGTATTTAAATATGGAATCTTAATGACAATATTTATAGGTTTTTTATATATACTTGTAGTTGAATCGTGTATATCTGTAATGGGAGTTGATACAATTATAAACTATCATAATGCATTGCTTGCAACTATAAGAAGAGTTGACATAGAACAGCTTCAATTTTTTAGAAGGTTAGATGGATTTGTTTTATTAATATGGATAATGGCTGTATTTACAACAGCTACTTTATTTTCATATGGAACATCTTTTTTTGCTAGTAAATGTTTTAATGTTGAATTTAAAATTATCACACCAATTGTAATAATTTTATCATTTATAGTATCTTTAATTCCAAAAACCACTATGGAAGTAAGAAATATATTAGATTATATAGGATATTTAGCAATAATTAATGGAGGAGTAATACCATTAATATTATTAATAATAACAAAGGTGAGACGGTATGATAAAAAAATTTAATAAATTAATATTATTATCTATGGTTATATTAATACTTACTAGTTGCTGGGATTATAAGGATATAGATCAAAAATGTATAGTTCAATCTGTTGGAATAGATAGAGTTGATGGAAAAATTGAATTTTCTGGAGAAATAACACAAATTAGATCATCTAAAGGAGGTGGAGGAGCAACAACAGAAAAAGCTCAAGTAAGTAGTGTTTATAAGCTTTTATCTTATGGGAAAAACTTTGAAGAAGCCAGAATAAATTACGATTCAGTAAATCCATTTCCTGTATTTTTAGGAGCAATAAGAATAGTTGCTTTTGGACGAGATTTTGCGAAAGAAGGAATAGAACCTTATTTAAATAGAATTGATAAATTTTATGATTACAGGAAAACAGCACTTGCTGTTGTAAGTCGTGAAAAACCAAGAAAGTTATTTGCTTTTCCTGTTGATAAAGATATATCTATGGGATTTTTGATTGAAGATATTTTAAGAAGCTTGGAAGAAAAGGGAATGGGATTACATGAAAGCATTGGAGAGATACTTTCTTATGTAGCATTAGAGGAGGTTGGATATTTACTTCCTTATGTTGGAATAGAAGAAGAAAGTGTACAATATTTAGGCCTTGCAGTAATGAAAGATTCAAAACTAATAGGTGTTATACCTCAAGAAAGTAGTGAAGGAATATTATATTTACTTAGCAATAAACCTAGATTAACTGAGGTTATAACTTTGCCTAATGAAAAAGAAAATAAATATACTGTAATAACTTCTCTTAAAAAAAGAAAAATAAAAACAGAGTATAAAAATAGTAGAGTTATAATAAATATCGATTTAGATTTAGGAGCTCAATTACAATATCAATATTATACTTCTTCAATAAGTAATAAAAAAATAAAAATTATAGAAAATAAACTTTCACAAAAAATAAAAAGGGATATTATAAACAATACTAAAACATCTCAAAAGGAATTTAAGTGTGATTATTTTCAGTTTGCAAAATATTTTAAAGCTGATAATCCCAAAATATATAAGAATATAAATTGGAAAGAAGAATATATAAATTCAGATATAAATGTAGATGTTAAAGTAGAAATTAAAAATTTAGGTTTTATAGATCCAAATGCAAAACCTAAATATTAAAAGGTGAGTAATATGAATTTAAAAAAAAATAATAAATTTATTAATGTTATAGAAGATATAACAAAGAAAAATTTAGGAATAAATTTAAGAAAATTATTTGTTATGAATATAGAAATATATATAGTCTATATTTCTCAAATTATAGATAAAGATAAACTATCTAATAGCATTATAAAGCCAATTTTGAAGTACGATAAAGATGATAATATAAATATAGATAAAATAGCTCATTCTATTATTTATGTAGAAGATATCTCTATAGATAATGATGAAAATAATATTTTAAGTTCTATTTTAGAAGGTAAATCTGTTATTATATCAAATAATGACGATAATTATTTAATAGCAAATACTACAAAAGTAGAAAAAAGAGAAATTAGTTTACCGGAAATTGAAAATACATTAAGAGGTCCTAAAGATGCATTTACTGAAAATTTTGATGCTAATTTATCATTAATTAGATATAGAATAAGAGATGAAAACTTAAAAATAGATAATTTTAAGATAGGGAAAAGAACTAAAACTAACATTGGAGTAATATATATTGATGATATAGCTAACAAAAATTATGTAAGCGAAATAAAAAATAGACTACAAAAAATAAATATAGATGGAATAGTTGAATCTGGGTATATTGAAAAGTTTATATTAAATAATGCTTTAGATATATTTCCTCAAGTTGGTCTTATAGAAAGATCTGATATGGCTGCTACAGCAATATTAGAAGGAAAAGTTTGCATAATTGTTGAGGGAAGCAATATTGCCTTATCTACTCCTAAAACTTTTATGGAGTTTTTAGGTTCTGGTGATGATAGATATGATAACACGTATATATCTGTATTTTCGAAAGTTTTGAGAATAGTATCTTTTAATATAGCACTTACATTATCTTCAATATATGTTGCAATTATATCTTTTCATACAGATGTCTTACCAGAACAATATATTTTAGCTTTAGCAATGGCAAGAGAAACAGTTCCTTTTAATGCTGTATCAGAAACATTAATAATGGAGGGAATATCAGAAATACTAAAAGAAGCTAATATAAGACTTCCAAAGCAAATTGGTTCAGCAATAGGAATTGTAGGAACTATAGTAATAGGTCAAGCTGCTGTTTCAGCAGGACTTGTTAGTCCGCTTATGGTTATAATAGTATCTCTTTCTACTATGTGTTCTTTTGTAGCGCCTGATTATACAATTATGAATCCAATTAGAGTATTAAAATTTTTTATGATTATAATAACAAGCATATTTGGATTATTTGGATTTGTTATGGGTTATACACTTATTATAATAAATTTAATTTCAACAACAAGCTTTGGAATACCGTACCTTGCACCTATTGCTCCATTTAATTTTAGTGATTTTAAAAATTATATTTTAGATAATATAACTTTAGCTAAAGAAAGACCTAGATTTTTAAGAACTAAAGATAAAACAAGACAATAAGTTAAAAACCTCATTTTTATGAGGTTTTTAGTATCCTTCTTCTTGTCTTTGATGATTTATATTATTTTTATGAAGATAAGATTTTTCAATTTCTTTAGGTGAAAAATCAAGTTGTTTTCCAAGATATAAAAATTTAGAAAACATATCTATATAATTTTCTTTTAAAAGAACATTTTTAAATAAAGAAATTGAATCAAAGAATTCCAAAAAGCTTTTTGTTAGAGTTTCATTTTTATTATTTATTGATAATTCATCAATAGTTATATCGTCAAAATTCAAATCAAGACCAATTGATAATATAAAATGAAGGCAATCTACAAATTCTTCAAGTATTATATCTTTAGGAGAAGGTTCTTTTAAACTCCAAAATTTAAAGCATCTAGTTTCATTAGCAAGCTCACCAACTTCTACTTGAAGAGCAAGTATTTTATGTGAAGTTAGATTTTCGCTTATAAGGTTGTGATTTTTAGCTATTTTTTCATCTAGTTTTTTTTGAAGATTATATAATTTATTAAGATTCATCTTAATCCCCTTTCTTTTATAAATATTTAAAAAGTAATTCTCACATAAATTATTATATAATATAAATTAAATGAATAATAGTTTTGAAAAAAATTATATACTTTAAGATAAAATTAAAAGTCACTTATTTTTTAGATAAGTGATTTTTATATTTTGAGGAATAATAAATATTTTAATTTAATAAGTATGAAGATAGGGATTTTTTTATTTGTTATTAAAGGGGAGATCGTGATGAATAAGAAGATAATAAAAATAACATTACTTATGATATTAATCGTTGTTGGAATTACTGAATTTCGTATTATGATTGTAAACTCTATTAAAACTAATGGTAGTTTTCTTAATAAATTAACAGATAATACAGAGTTAGTATGGAATGGACCTAGAGACAAAAAAGTAATAGCACTAACATTTGATGATGGACCTCATCCTAGAATTACACCTAAAATATTAGATTTATTAAAAAAATATGATGTTAAAGCTACTTTTTTTGTTCTTGGAAAACACGTACAGTTTTATCCAGAACCATTAAAAAGAATAAAAGAAGAAGGTCATGAAATAGGAAATCATACCTTTAGTCACATAGATGTAAAAAACACAAGTGAAAAGAAAATACAAGAAGAATTTGAAAAAACTCAAGATGAAGTTTTTTCTGTAATTGGTGAAAAGCCAACTGTATTTAGACCTCCTTTTGGTTATTATAATAAAGCAGTTAAAAAAGTCGCCAAAAAGTATGGAGTTAAGATTATATTATGGTCAACTAGTCAAGACACAAAAGACTGGAGTAATCCAGGTGTTGAAAAGATAGTTAGAACTGTTCTTAATAATATATGTAATGGAGATATTATTTTACTTCATGATTATGTTGAAGGACGTAGTCAAACGTATGAAGCATTAAAAGTAATTTTACCTGAACTTAAAGAAAGAGGATATAAATTTGTAACAATTTCACAGCTTATAGATATGAATAATAATGAGAATATAAAGCTAGAGATGGTTGAAGATTAAAATAGAATACTATGAGACTTTTGTTTATAAAAAATGAAAATAAATGTTGAATTGTGTATATTATAATGCTATAATCTAGGTAAACGTTTTAGTAAAACGTTTACCTAATGGGAGGTGTATAATGGGTATCACAATAAAAGATATAGCAAAATTTGCTGGAGTATCTGCGACAACGGTATCAAAAATAATAAATAATAAGGATGAAAATATAAGTGATGCTACAAGACAAAGAGTACTAGATTTAATGAAAGAATATAATTATGTACCTAATAAAATAGCTAAAAGTTTAGTAACTAAGAAAACAAATACTATTGGTCTTGTAATACCAGATATAAGAAACCCTTTTTTCCCTGAGCTTGCAAGAGGAGCTGAAGATAGGGCTAATGAAAAAGGTTATAATATAATATTTTGCAATACAGATGATGATGCTGAGAAGGAAGAAAAATATATAAATATGTTAGTTGAAAAAATGGTAGATGGAATTGTGTTTACAGCATCTTCTAGAAGAGGTAGTGAATTTAATAAAGGAAATAAGTTTTCTGTTCCTATAGTTGTAGTTGATAGAGATATAGATATAGAAGGAATAAAAGGTAAAGTAACTGTAGACAACTTTATAGGAGGGTATCAAGGAACTAAACATCTGCTTGATTTAGGGCATAGAGAAATCCTTTTCTTATCAGGGCCTTTAAAAAGTAAAACTTCTATAAATAGATTAGAAGGATATAAAAAAGCTTTAAAAGAGTTTAATGTAGATTTTGATGAAGAATATGTTATAGAAGGAAATTACAAAAGTCAGTGGGGATATGAAGCAGTAAAAAATATAGGTAATAAAATTAAATATACTGCATTGTTTTGTGGAAATGATTTAATTGCAATAGGAGCAATTAAAGCTTTAAAGGAAATGAAACTTAAGGTACCAGATGATGTTAGCATTGTGGGATTTGATGATATATATATGTCAAGTCTTATTGATCCAGAACTTACTACAATAAGACAACCAAATTACGAAATGGGATATAAAGCTATAGATATACTTATAGATGCACTTGAAAATAAAGAAAAGAATGTAAAAAAAATAGATTTAATCCCACAGCTTATAATTAGAAAATCTACTTTAAAGAGGTGAAATATATGAAAAAAATTGCTGTTATAGGAAGCTTAAATATGGATTTAGTAGTTAATGTTGAAAAAATGCCTAAAGTAGGACAAACGGTAATAGGTTCAAATTTTAAGGAAGTTCCAGGTGGTAAAGGTGCAAATCAAGCTGTTGCCATGGCAAGGCTTGGAGGAAAAGTATATATGATAGGAAAAGTTGGGAATGATGGATTTGGGAAAACATTAATAGACTCACTCAAAAAAGATGAGATAAATGTAGATTATATAAAAAAAGAAGAAAATACACCAACAGGAGTTGCTTTAATTACAGTAAATAAAGATGCAGATAATTCTATTGTAGTTGCTCCAGGTGCAAACTATAAATTATCTAAAGAAGATATAGATGATAGTATTAAAGTGTTAGAAGAATGCAGTATTGTAGTACTTCAATTAGAAACACCTATTGATACAGTAAAATATGTACTTGAAAAATCTAAATCCTTAAATAAATATACTATACTAAACCCAGCTCCAGCAATTAAATTAGAAGACGAAATAATAAAACATGTAGATCTTTTAACTCCTAATGAGACAGAACTTGAAATATTAAGTGGAGTTGAAATAAAAAAAGAAGAAGATATATTAATTGCAGCAAAAGTATTAATAGATAAAGGAGTTAAAGAACTTATAGTTACTCTAGGAGAAAAAGGATCTTTATATATAAATAAAGATACTTATAAAATGCATAAATCTTACAAAGTAAAAGCAGTAGATACAACAGCAGCAGGAGATAGCTTTACAGGTGCAATTGCAGTAGCATTAGTAAATAAAAAAAATATTGAAGAATCTATTGATTTTGCATCAAAAGTTGGGGCTCTTAGTGTTACTAAAGAAGGAGCACAAAGTTCTCTACCATATCTTAAAGAAGTTATAGATTTTAAGGGGGAGTAGATTATGAAAAAAGGAAAGCTTATAAATAGTGAAATATCTCATGTGATTTCTAAAATGGGACATACTGATATGTTGACTATATGTGATAGTGGGCTTCCAATTCCTAAAAATGCACAAAGAATAGATTTAGCATTAAAAGAAGGAGTACCTTCATTTATAGAAACTTTAGACACTGTATTAGAAGAATTAAAAGTAGAAGAGGTTGTTATAGCCTGTGAAATTGAAGATATAAGTCCTAATTTATATGAAAAAATAGTTAAAAGATTTAAAGATATAAAAATAACAAAAGTAGCTCATGAAGAATTTAAAAATTTAACAAAAGAATCTATGGCTGTAGTTAGAACTGGAGAATTTACACCTTATGCTAACATAATATTAAAATCTGGCGTAGTATTTTAAGAGGTGAATTACATGAAAAAACCTATTTTAGAGATGCAAGACATAATAAAAGTATTTCCAGGGGTAAGAGCTTTAGATGGTGTAAATTTAAAGCTTTATACTGGAAAAGTAATGGCACTACTTGGTGAAAATGGAGCTGGTAAATCAACGCTAATGAAGATATTAAGTGGTGTGTATAAAAAAGATGGCGGAGAAATTTATTACGAAGGTGAAAAAATTGAATTAAAAGGACCTAAAGAAGCACAGGAAAAAGGAATAGCAATAATACATCAAGAGCTAAACTTGATTCCTCACTTGACTATAGGAGAAAATATATTTTTAGGTAGAGAGCCTATAAACTCTTTTGGAAAAATAGATTGGTCAAAGCTTTATAAAGATTCTGAAAACCTTTTAAAGAAACTAAGAGTAGATAAAAGTCCTAAAGAGCTTTTAGGGAATTTAAGTATTGGTCAGCAGCAAATGGTTGAAATAGCTAAAGCACTTTCTTTAAATGCAAAAATAATAATAATGGATGAGCCTACAGATGCTTTAACAGATAAGGAAACTGAAAGTTTATTTAAAGTAATAAATGAACTTAAAAATGAAGACAAGGCAATCGTTTACATTTCTCATAGATTAAAAGAAATATTTGAAATATGTGATGATATTACAGTTTTAAGAGATGGAAAATATATAGGTTGTGAAAAAGTATCTAACTTAGATGAAGATAAAATAATTGAAATGATGGTAGGTAGAAAGCTTACAGATCAGTTTCCTAGGATAAATGTTTCAAAAGGAGATATAGTAATTGATGTAAAAAATATTACAAATAAGTACGTTAAAAACATATCTTTTCATGTGAAAAAAGGAGAAATACTTGGAATTGCAGGGCTTATGGGGGCTGGAAGAACAGAACTTGCTAAAACCTTGTATGGTGCTATAAAGAAAGATAGTGGAGAGGTATATATAAATAATAAAAAGGTAAATATAAAATCTCCAAAAGATGGAATAAATGAAGGAATAGCTTATGTATGTGAAGACAGAAAATCAGAAGGATTAATATTGGGACTTTCTGTAAAGGAAAATATGACTATATCTTCTTTAGACAAGCATTCTAGTTTGTTAAAAATATATAAGTCTAAAGAAGAAGGGGAAGTGGATAATTATATAGATAAAATGTCTATAAAAACTCCTGGAATGAATCAAATTATTAAAAATTTAAGTGGTGGAAATCAGCAAAAAGTTGCTATAGCAAAAGCTATTATGACAGACCCAAAAGTTTTAATACTTGATGAACCCACTAGAGGAGTAGATGTAGGAGCCAAAAAAGAAATTTATGATCTTATAAATATATTAAAAGAGCAAGGAAAAGCAATCATCATGATTTCCTCTGAAATGCCTGAGGTTTTAGGAATGAGTGATAGAATTATTGTACTTTATGAAGGAAAAATAACTGGAGAATTTGATATGGCTGATGCAACTCAAGAAAAGATAATGAGAAGTGCAGTAGGAATGAAGGAGGATTAATGATGGATAAAAATAAACTAATGAAATTTAAATCAATAATAGGACTTATTATTTTTTCGGTTATAATTTCATTTTTAAGCCCAAGGTTTTTAACATTACCAAATATGTTAAATGTATTTAGGCAGACTTCTATAAATGCTGTAATTGCAGCAGGTATGACTTTTGTAATATTAACTGGAGGAATAGATCTTTCTGTTGGTTCTGTACTTGCATTTTCAGGAGCTATATGTGCAAGCTTAATAGCATCAGGTACTAATGTAGTTATTGCTATAATATTAGCTTTAATAATAGGAGGAATTGTTGGAGCAATAAGTGGGGTAATAATAAGCAAGGGAAAAATTCAGCCATTTATTGCAACTCTTGCAACAATGACAATACTTAGAGGAGCTACATTAGTTTTTACTGATGGTAAGCCAATTAGCTTAGGTAGTAACAAAGGCGCTATAGCTTTTTCAAAAATAGGAGCTGGTGAGATTCTAGGAATACCAGTACCTGTATATTTAATGATTTTAGTATTTGCTCTATGCTATTATGTATTGACTCAAACAAGAATTGGTAGATATGTATATGCATTAGGAGGAAATGAAGAAGCTTCAAGACTTTCAGGCCTTAACACAACTAGAATAAAGGTATATGTTTATACAATAAGTGGAATACTTGCATCAGTAGCAGGAATAATAGTTACATCAAGACTTTTCTCTGCTCAGCCAAATGCTGGTTCGGGGTATGAATTAGATGCAATTGCGGCAGTAGTTTTAGGAGGAACAAGTCTTGCTGGAGGTCAAGGAAGTATACTTGGAACAATTGTTGGAGCACTTATTATAGGAATTTTAAATAACGCACTTAATCTTTTAAGTGTACCATCTTATTATCAAATGATTGCAAAAGGTGTAGTAATATTAATAGCTGTACTTTTAGACAGAAAATCAAAGTAGATATTAAGGCAAATGCCTTTATATAAATTAAAATTAAAGTGGGAGGTTTAAAAATGAAAAAATTACTTTCAATTTTACTTGTTGGAATGTTAGTTGTAGGATTGCTTGCTGGCTGTGCTAAAACACAAAATAATGCAGCTCAAGAAGGAAGTAAAAAAGTAGGTTTAATATTATCAACATTAAACAATCCATTCTTTGTAACATTAAAAGAAGGAGCAGAGGCTAAGGCAAAAGAACTAGGTTATGAACTTGTTATACTTGATTCTCAAAATGATCCATCTAAAGAAATTGCTAATATGGAAGACTTAACTACAAGAGGAGTATCTTTAATAATAATAAATCCAGTGGATTCAGATGCAGTAGTAAGTGCTATTAATACTGCAAATAGTGCTAATATACCTGTTATAACATTAGACAGAGCTGCTAATGGAGGAAAAGTGGTAACTCACATAGCTTCCGATAACGTAGCTGGTGGAAAAATGGCAGGTGAATATATAATAGATAAATTAGGTGGCAAAGGTAAAATGGTAGAGCTTGAAGGAATACCAGGAGCTTCTGCTACAAGAGATAGAGGACAAGGATTTAACGATTCTATAAAAAATAGTGAAATAGAAGTTGTAGCAAGACAAGCAGCAGACTTTGATAGAACAAAAGGGCTTTCTGTTATGGAAAATATTTTACAAGCTCAACCTGAAATAGATGCTGTATTTGCTCATAATGATGAAATGGCATTAGGTGCTCTTAAAGCAATTGAAGCATCTGGAAGAGAAATTATGGTTGTAGGATTTGATGCAACAGATGATGCTGTAAAAGCTGTAAATGAAGGAAAAATGGCTGCAACAGTTGCTCAACAGCCAGATAAAATAGGTTCTTTAGGTGTAGAATATGCAGATAAAGTATTAAAAGGTAAAAGCGTAGAAAAGTTTATACCAGTTGAATTAAAATTAGTAACTAAAGAATAGAATTAGGAAGGCTAAATGCCTTCTTTTACTATTTTTCGCTATATTTTTTGTTTTTTGTGCAAATAAAATAATATAATAAATCCAATAATTATAAAAGCTAATGTTAATATAGCTTGTATTAATAAGCTCATAATCAATCCTCCTGTATAATTTTTTGAAATTTGTTTAATATTATTAGTATGATATAAAATAAAATATTTTATCCGAAAGAAGGAAAGAAAATGAAAGTAATAATCGAAATAATATTACAAACTCTTTTGGCGTTTTTTGCCATTCTATTTATTACACGTATTTTAGGTCGTCAACAGTTGGCACAACTTACTATGTTTGAATATATTAATGGGATAACGTTCGGATCAATTGCTGCAACTTTAGCAACAGATATGAACCAGAGGACATGGCACCATCTAATTGGTCTAATTTTATTTGGGATGTTAACTTATTTGATGTCTTATATTTGCTTGAAAAGTAGAAAAGCAGCAAAAGTAATTGAAGGAGAACCAGTAATTGTTATACAAGATGGGCGTATTTTAGAAAAAAACTTAATGAGATTTCGATATACCGTAGATGAATTAATGTATTTACTAAGGGCTAAAGATGTTTTTGATATAAATATTGTAAAATATGGAATTTTAGAAACGCCAGGAGATTTAAGTGTTGTTAAGATAGCACAGGAGGAAAATGTAAAAATTTCAGATTTACATATTAAAGGTAAACAAGGTGATATACCTACAGAGGTAATTGTCACAGGGAATATTATATATGAAAACTTGAGCAAGAGGAATGTAACAGTGAAATGGTTAATAAGCCAACTTAAGATGATGGGAGTAAAGGATATAAAAGATGTATTTTATGCTACTATTGATAAAGATAAGCGTATTTATATTGATAAAATTGAAGATCATTTCAAATTTCAAAATGAAATAACAGAAGAACAATGATAGAGAAAAACTCAAAAATAGCTATATAAGGAAGGCTCTTAACCTTCCTTTTTGTATTGTACAATATGAAATCCCTCATCTTTTTTCCATTCAGCATATAAAACATCTTTTATTTTATTTACATTGTTAGCATGAAGTTGTTTATTAAGCCATTTTTCATCAAAACCAGAAGCTTTAAGATTATCCCATAAAACTTCTCCATCTAGTATAAAAGTAACAGGTAGATATACAGGTTTTTCTTGCAAATTCAAATCTTTATTTGTTGGATTTTCATATTTTGATTTTTTTAATATACTAACTGAACCGCTTGGTTCTAAAACAGCATATTCAACTTCACGAATAGAAAATACATCTTTTGTTCTTAATAAACTTTGCAATTCATTAATATCTAATTTTTCTTTTTTTAATTGATTAAAATCGATTTGTCCATGTCGAATCAAAATAGACGGATTACCCTCTAAAAAATTCCTTGTTTTTTTAAATTTTTGAGTAACTAATTCAACTATATACATTAAGCATGTCCATAAAAGAATAGCATATAAAATATAGAAGATGTTAATTTTTTCATCATAAATAGCATTTCCTACTAGTTCTCCCAATACTAATGCAGATATAAAATCAAAAGGAGTAATTTGATTTATTTGAGTTTTTCTCAAAAAATAAGTAACTGTAATTAATCCTAAAAAACCAATAGTTAATTCTAAAGTTAAACTTAAAATAAGTGATCCATTCAATTTATTCACCTCATTCTTTATTATGTATAGACTGAAAAAAAATAATGTATATTTTTTAAAACAATTAAAATGGAAATAATTTCATAGATTTGAGTGGTAATATTGTGAATGAATATATGAAATTATTGTAAAAATAAGTATAAAAATAATTTTGAAGTTAGGAGGTTAGTAACAATGACAGTTGGGGCTAAAGTAAAGCAAACTTTGGCTAATTTAAAAGGAACTCAAAGCACTTTAAGATTATATTCAATACAAACTCAGGATAAAAATATAAAAGATGCTTATAAAGAAGCACTGAAAATAACTGATAAAGTTATTCATGATTTAGAAGAAAGGATAAAAGTTTTAGAATTTGAAGAGCCACAATATAAAGGGTATTAGGGAGGAAATATGAAGACTTGGATTCAAATATTATTAAGGTCAATATCTATATTTTTTGTAACTTTAATTTTAGTTAGAATTATGGGAAAAAGACAAGTAGGAAAAACTACACCATTTAATTTTATAAGTTATATTGTTATTGGTATTTTAGTAGCTTTAATTTCAGCAAATATAATTAAAAATTTAGCATTTGGATTTATTGTTTTAGGCGTTTGGGTTTTATTTTCTATAGGACTTGACTATTTATGTTTAAAAAGTAAATTAATTCATGATTGGGTATATGGAAAAGAAACTATTTTAATAAAAAATGGTAAAATTATGGAAGAAAATTTAAATCAAGTAAGATTTACAGGAGAAGAACTTTTAAGGGAACTTAGATCTAAAAATGTCTTTAATTTAATGAATGTTGAATTTGCTGTAATGGAATCAACAGGTGAAGTTAATGTTATGTTAAAATCAGACAAAAAACCTGTTACATCATATGATTTAGGAAAACAAGTATCACCCAAATCTGAACCTGAAACAGTAATCCTAGATGGAAATATAATTGATGAATCCTTAAGTAATATGGGACTTAATAGAGATTGGTTAATATCACAATTAGAAGGAATGGGGGTGTCTATAGATAATGTATTTATCGGACAAGTAGATTCTTCTGGTGATTTATATATAGATCTTTTTGATGACTCAATACAAATTCCTAAGCCTCAAGTTAAAGAATTGATTTATGCTAATCTTGAAAAAGCTCAATCAGATCTTTTAAGCTTTGCATTAGAAACCGAAAATCAGCAAGCAAAAGATGTTTATTTAAATGATGCAAACAAACTTGAAGATATTGTAAAAAAATTAGAACCCTATTTATTACATTAGAAGGTGATTAAAAATGTCAAAAATAAAAAGGAAAAAATTAACTCCTACTCAGCAAGAATATCAAAATTTTGCAAAGGCTAGAGAACCAAAAAGAAAAGTTTTTAGAAACTGTTTTAGAGCATTTATAGCAGGAGGAACTATTTGTGCTATAGGGCAGGGGCTTCAGTGGTTTTTTATAAATTATTTTAATTTTACTGAAAAAACAGCAGGAAATCCGGCTACAGCAGTTTTAATTATTATTTCAGTTTTACTTACTGGATTTGGTGTTTATGATCATATTGCTCAATGGGCTGGAGGAGGAACTATTGTACCTGTTACAGGATTTGCTAATACCATGGCTTCAGCTGCTATTGAACACCGTAGTGAAGGATATGTATTAGGTGTAGGTGGTAATATGTTTAAATTATCAGGGTCTGTAATTGTTTATGGAGTTTTTTCAGCATTTGTAGTTGCTCTTATTAAAATTACTATTAAATGGTTAGGTGTGATGTAAATGCAAAAAGGCCATCAATCATGGGTGTTTAAGTCAAAGCCAGTTATAATTTCATCAGCTGCTGTTGGAGGTCCCTTTGAAGCTAAGGGCAATTTAGCTAATGATTTTGATATTCTTCATGAGGATATATGGCTGGGACAAGACAGCTTTGAAAAAGCAGAGAAAAAATTATTAGAACAAGCTTGTGAAAAAGCAATTCAAAAATATGGCAAGAAAAAAGAAGATGTTCAGTTCTTTATAAGTGGAGATCTTATGAATCAAATTATATCTAGTAGCTTTACTGCTCGTACTCTTGGATGTCCATATTTAGGTATTTTTGGAGCATGCTCTAGTTCAATGGAAGGATTAGCATTAGCTAGTTTATTAATTGATAGTAAAGCTGCTAAATATGTATTAGCTGGAGCATCTAGTCATAATGCAGCAGCTGAAAAACAATTTAGATATCCAACAGAGTATGGATCTCAAAAACCTCCTACTGCTCAATGGACTGTAACAGGAGCAGGAGCAGCTTTATTATCACAGGATGGAGAAGGGCCATGTGTTACATCAGCAACTATAGGAAGAGTAGTAGACATGGGTATTTCTGATCCATTTAATATGGGAGCTGCCATGGCTCCGGCTGCAGTTGATACTATTGAAGCTCATTTTAGAGATTTAAATATTAATCCAACTTACTATGATATTATTGCCACTGGAGATTTAGGTAAAGTTGGACATAGAATTGCAGGAGATTTATTGATTAAACACGGATTTAATATTCCCCCTGAAATATTCACTGATTGTGGAATAATAATATATAAAGATGATCAACCTGTAATGGCAGGTGGTAGTGGATGTGGTTGTTCTGCTACGGTAACTTATGGACACTTTCTAAATCGTATGAGAAAAAAAGAGTTAAAAAGAATATTAATTGTTGCAACAGGTGCATTAATGTCACCTATTTCATATCAGCAAAAAGAAAGTATACCTTGCATAGCTCATGCAGTATCTATAGAAATGTCTTAAAGGGAGGTTTAAATATTGGAGAAATTCATTTGGGCGTTTTTAGTAGGTGGAGGAATATGTGTTGTTGGACAAATTATGATAGATGTATTTAAACTTACTCCTGCTCACACAACAAGTACATTAGTAGTAATTGGAGCAGTACTTGGAGGACTAGGACTGTATGAGCCTTTAATAAAATTTGCTGGAGCAGGGGCTTCTGTTCCAATAACTAGTTTTGGTAATGCACTTGTTAAAGGAGCTTTAGCAGAAGCAAAACAAACAGGGATAATTGGAGTACTAACAGGAATATTTGAAGTTACTAGTGCTGGTATTTCTGCTGCACTAATTTTTGCATTTATGGCGTCTTTAATATTTAAGCCTAAAGGTTAAATGCTTAGTTGGATAATTATTCTATAATTAGATATTTATTATAAAAATATATTTAAAAAAATGGGCAATAATATTTAATGAAGAGATAAAAAGGAGGTTATTTTATTGAGTACAATAAATAAACTAGAACAGGCATTAGCTGGTGCTAAAGGTTTAGCAGCACAATTTAAAACTTTTTCTTTAGATACTGATGATCAAAATGCAAAACAAATGTTTAATCAACTAGCAACAACTACAGAAAACATGGTACAACAAATTCAAGCTAGAGTGGATTTTGTAAAAAGTGAAGAACCTCAATATACACAACAAAAATAATAAAAAAAATCACATTTCTTATAGAGGAATGTGATTTTTTTTACACAAATTTGTAAAAGTTTAATATTATATAGTGAAAACAATATAAAACATTATATTATAATTCAGTAAGATTTAAAACTTAATAAATGAGAGGAGGTAAATAATTGAAAAAAACAAGTAGTATTAAAAATAAAATAATAATATATATTATGTTTTGTGTTTTAATATCTACTACAATAATTGGATATTTAACAATAATTAATAGTATAAATTCTATCAAAAGTGAAGCGCAGGAAAAATTACTAGCAATAACCCAAAATTATACAAATAAATTTGATATAACCCTTGAAGATGTAGAACAATCAGTTAACTATTTAGAATCTAGTTTATTATCTAAATTTGATTTAGAAAAGGCAAAAATGAACCCTAATTATATAGAAGAGTATATAACAAATGTAGAATCAATTGTCAAACAATTTGCACAAAATACTAAAGGAGCCATGGGTGCTTATATAGTTTTAAATCCTAAAATAGCCGGAGGAGGGCAAGGTGTATGGTATGCTGATACAACTAGAAGTGGGCAATTAATAAAACAAACAGTAACTAATATAAATGAGTTTTCAAAAGATGATGATGAACATGTAGGATGGTACTATAAACCCATACAAGAAGGAAAAGGAATATGGTTTGATCCTTATATGAATGAAAATATAAATTTATTTATGGTTTCATATGTAAAGCCTATATATATTGATGATATTTTAATTGGTATAGTAGGTATAGATATAGATTTTAATTATTTTGGAGAATTAGTAAAATCAATTCAAACTTACAAAACAGGTTATGCAGTGTTGTTTGATAAAAATTATAATTTTTTAGTACATCCTAATTTAACACAAAAAGATAATTTAGCAAGTATAGATAATGGGAAATTAAAAGATTTAGCAAATGCCATGGAAAGCAAAAATAAAGGAATAAGTGAGTATAAATATAAAGATATTGATAAAATGTTGACATATATGAAAACATCTAATGGCTTTACACTTGCACTTACTGTACCTAAATCTGAAGTTTTTGAGAAAATTGAAAAGTTAATATTTTGGATAATGTGTGTTATTTTATTAGTGTTAGTAGTATTTGCTATAGCATCCTTATTTATAGGAAATCGAATTTCAAAACCTATTATAGTTTTAACTGATGTTATAAGTAAAACTGGAAATCTTGACTTATCATATGACAAATCTTATGAACTACTCTTAAATAATAAAGATGAAATAGGCATAATGGGAAAGGCAGTATTAAATATGAGAAATTCATTAAGAAAAATAGTAAAGGATATACAAAATAATTCAGATAAAATAGATGATACTTCAATGAACTTTTCAAATATAATGAATGAAACTTTATCAGCTATAGAAGATATAGCAAAGGCTACGGATGAATTAGCACAAGGAGCTAGCGAACAGGCAAAAAATGCTGAAGAAGGAGTACGAAAACTAAATGATTTTGCTAAAAAAATAGACAATGCAGTTGAAAATTCTAATATTATAAAAGAAAATAGTGATAAAATAATTGAGGCTAGTAAAAAAGGAATAAACTCTATAATTGAACTTGAAAAAGCATTTAAAGAAAATAAAGATATTGCACAAAAAATAGGATTAAAAATAAATTCATTAGAAAAGAATTCAAGTTCTATAAGTAAAATAATAGAAACTATAAAGTCTATAGCTGACCAGACAAATTTATTAGCTTTAAATGCAGCAATAGAAGCTGCAAGAGCAGGAGAACAAGGTAGAGGTTTTGCAGTTGTAGCAGAGGAAATACGAAAATTAGCATATGAAGTTACTTTAAATTCAAAGGAAATAGAAAGCACAATAAGTGATATTCAAAAAGAAATTATCAATACAAAGTCAGATATGGATATTGCAGAAAAAATTGTACAAAAAACTAATGAAGAGTTAGTAAATACAAGTAATAGTTTTGATGACATAGATAAAGCTGTTAATTATATGGTTGAAAGTATTAAAATAATTATTGAAAATATTGAAAATATAAATGAAGATAAAAATAATGTAGTTTTTTATATAGAAGAAATATCAGCAATTATACAAGAATCTGCTGCATCTACTCAACAAGTTTTTGCATCTATTGAAGAACAAACATTATCTATAGAAGAAATATCTAATGGAGCAGATAAATTAAAAGAAATAGTAGAGAAATTAAAAGAAACTGTAGATAAGTTTAAAATTTAGATAAAATAAAACTGGTTAGATTATAATTTAACCAGTTTTATTTTTTGAATAGAAAATCAAGATGGTTAAATACTACTAATATAATTTCATATTATTATAAAATGGAGGAAATAAAATGATTATTGGAGTTTTAAAAGAAATTAAACCAGGTGAATCGAGAGTTATAATGACTCCAACAGAAGTAGCAGATTTAGTTTCATGTGGTCATAAAGTGTTAATTCAAAAGGGAGCAGGAAGTAAAGCTGGATTCGAAGATAAAGATTATATAAATGTAGGAGGAGATATAATAGAATCTAGAGAAGAAGTTTATGAAAAAAGTGAAATGATATTAAAAGTGAAAGAAATATTTCCCGAGGAATATAATTTATTAAAAGAAAATCAAATAATATTTACTTGCATTCATCCTGCCGCAAACAAAGAAGAAGTAGATGCGCTTCTTAAAAAGAAAGTAATAGCATTTACTGCTGAAGATACTCATAGATATGGATCTCCTAACGCAGAAGTAGCTGGGAAATTAGGCGCTTTAATGGGAGCATATCATTTATTGAGTATTAATGGAGGTATGGGAAAGTTAGTGTGTCCAATAGCAGGGTCAGAGGGAGCAAATGTATTAATAATAGGTACAGGAATAGTTGGAAAAGGTGCAACACAAGTTTTATCCTCCTTGGGAGCAAAAATAACTTTAATGGGTATTAATATGGGAGAGTTAAGATATTGTCAGGAAGTATTTTCCAATAATGTTCATACAGTTTTTTCAAATAAACATACTATTAATAAGCTTCTTCCAAATATGGATATAGTTATTAACTGTGTAAAATGGCCTAAACATAGAAAAGATCATTTAATAACAAAAGATATGTTAAAGCTAATGAAAAAAGGATCTGTTATTGTAGATATAAGTGCAGACGTAGGAGGTGCTATTCAAACTTATAGACCAACAACACATGATGATCCAACCTATATTGTAGATGGAGTAATTCATTATGGGGTTGATAATATACCAGGGGCGGCACCATATACTACATCTATTGCTTATGCAGCATCTGTTTTTCCACATATAAAATCAATTGCAAATAACGGAATAGTAAAAGCTTGTATAAGAGATGGTTATTTAAGGAGGAGCTTAACAACATATAAAGGAATACTTACACATGAAGAAACTAGTGTAATTCAAAATAGGGAGTTCAAGACTCCAGAAGAGGTATTAGGACTTTTGAATGAAGAATATAAATAAATAACTAAAAGCAACTAAAACCATAAATTTGAAGGAATAAAAAATAGGAAATATCCAAGAATATTTCCTATTTTTTTATATTAAGTAGGAAATTATAAAATTTCAAAATCTGTGGAAAACTTGCTAAAATATATGTATAAGTATTGAAAAAAGAGAGATGAAGAGATGACTAAAGTAACATTAAAAAAAATATTGCAAGATAATTGGCAAAACTTTTTAAAGAAAAAAATTAAAAGAATTCCGAAGGTAATAAGGGCAGATGTTATAGAAACAGTTGAAAAAGCAATGGACTGTGGGAGGCTAGAAAAGGGATATACAGAGTATATGTGTTTAGAATGCATGGAAAGTAAGAGAGTAGGCTTTACATGTAAAAGTAAATTTTGC
>NZ_FRAE01000119.1 GCF_900142235.1 Tepidibacter formicigenes DSM 15518
ATATATATTTACAGGTATGAAATTGATTTATTATAAATCATATCAAACATCACTCATTGAAAATCCTTAGCTTGATGGCTATGTGGCCATACCCCCCTTATCTGTTACAAACTCTATCATTTATCCCTCCATATTATTATTCAAATATTTAGAACTAAAAGATTTATATACTATAAATGCTACTGTTAGTAATGAAACTGTAGTAATTACCGTAAATGTTAATAATGTATGCATTCCATTTTTCTCTACTATATATCCTGATAGTGGATACAATGACATTGTCATTGCTGTTGTTATAAAAGATACCATCGATAAAAACGTTGCTCTAATATCATTACTTACATAAGAATTAAATGCTTTCATAGCGATTGGATTTAACAAATCAATAATAATATAGAATAATGTTAATCCAATAAATATAACGATTTTATCCCCACCAATCAAAATAAATAACAAACCTCCACACATCATCATGCATGTAATTGTCACTAAATCTCCAAACCTCAGTTTAGATAAACGATATGAATGAGTTGCAACAATACCACCAATAAAGCTTAATAACATAAACACCATACCATTTTCACTAGAATTAAATCCTAATATAGCTAAGTAATTTGGCATAATACCAAAAATTGTATTAATAATTGCAAATGTAAAGCTAATAAAAAACATCATGAATATCGCCTGATAATTTCTCCTTACTTTATTAAATTCACCAAACATTTTCTTTAATTGTCCGGTTTCTCCTGCAATAACTTCTTTTTCTAAATCTGGTTTTATTTCTTTGACTGATAAAACAATTCCCGCTGAAATCAAAGTAAAGATTGTTTGCATCAAATATGGCATCTTAATATCATATGCATACATTACTCCACCTAGAAATGTCGCCATACCTACTGAAATAGAACTAATCAGTTGACCTCTTCCTATGATTTTTTCATATGACTTTTCTAGATTACACTCTTTTATTTTCTCATAAAACAAAGCTTCGTCCGAACCACTAATAAATGCTCTTGCAAATCCTTCAATCATGTATGCAAATGTTAATATCCAAAAAGGCGACGCACTATTCAAAACAAGACTTGAGCATATTATAATTTGCGTTACTGCAGACATTACTAATCCTGCAATCGTTACAGTTTTCTTTTTAAAATAATCACTTAAAAAACCTGAAGGTACTTCCATAATAAATTGTGAAAGTGAAAAAACTGATTGCAACATAGCATATTGTATTAGATTGAACTTTATGTATTGAGTAACAAACAATATATTAATAATTCTAGTAAATCTCATCTGAATAAAAAATATGTAAGCATAATACTTTATCCTTATCCAATTATTCTTCAATTTCACTCCACCCCTCCCTTAAGGCTATGACTAAATCCATAAAATTATTTACTTCGAATTTTTTAAAGAAGTGTTCAAAATTAATTTGTTCAATGTATTGTACAAACTCTTTATTATAAGTTTCATTTCTTACGTCATCAAAAATATAGATTGCACCATTTTCGCTCCTATGCATTCTGTTCTTGCCTGATTTAGAAGGCATATCAATGTAAATTTTAGGCGTGACCCTACTATCTATATTCATTGCCTGTTTAATTGCTTTGTTTTGACTAAGGCTCTCAACCACATACAACGTATTAATTTCTCTATCTTCAAGAAATTGATTAATAAATTCAGGCTGATATGCTGTAATCACCCTTCTAAAATTTAATAGTAACCAATCCTCTATTTCAAACTTACTTTTGCTTGCTAAAAGATTATAAAGATTCAAAACTTCTTCTTTTCTAATATCATACTTTTTCATTAATTCATCTAGTTTTGAAAATTGCTTGTCCCTACGAATTACTTTTACTGTTTTAATATTCATTATATTTGTTGCTTCAGATGGATAAGATCTTCTAGTTTAAATTTTATTTTTTAGACCTAATACCTGCTGTCTTACTTCCATTAAAGGAAAGTTTAGACCAGGACAGCTTGTACTTTTTAACTCTCTATGACCTTTTATAGTGCTTATATTGTATTTGTTACATAGGTAATTTACTCTATCCATTTTCTTTATGCCATCTATGTATGTCATCTACAGTTGCACTACTATGTGCAGCATGATGAATGATTATTATGGAAGGCTTATTCATTTTTTTGAGACTCTTTCTAAATGCTAAGTTTGTTTCTATAATTTTCACCTCAAATATGATAATTAAAACAGACTAAACATTAGTTTAACGTATAACATACACTTTCATAGTATACCACAAATATATTCCATATATTAACAAATTGTGAATGTTAGCTTATAAATTCAACTCATCTTTTGATAAACATTGTGTAATTGATCCTAGAAGAGATACTGCAAGAAAATATCCTTCTTTCGGTCACTAAATAAAAAAACAAAACTGATTTTAAAAATCAGTTTTGTTTTTTTTGACAAAATAATTTTTAATTTTTTCAAGCATCTTCCAAATAAGAATAGTGATTAAAGCAACAAATATAAATTGTATAAAAATATAGTTCTCATTATCTTTGAATTTTTTGCCCATCAAAAAACTCAAAACAACTACAATACTCATTATAATTCTATAAAAATAATCTTTTCTCAAAATATTAGATAATTTCATAATAGTTGCTCCTTTAAAACATTTTTAATCATTATTTTTACTATAAAAAAAATAATAATTAATCCATAGTAGCGCAAATACAATACATGAACAAGCAAAAAGATACATATAATAATTGCCCCTATTAAAATCAATTCTTTTAACTACATACAACCCAACAAACACAATTATTCCATCAATAAATTTTTTCTTATTCAAAAAATCACCTCTTTAAGGAGTACGACTGCATAGCCATCAGGCTTAGGTATAATTTAATAAAAATCAAAATTTGTTGAAAATAGTAATTTTTTGTTGCTGCCATGGCGTAAATACATAGGCAAAAAACACTAATCATAATGACTTTATGTACTTTTTTTCTATTTCAATATATCTAAAAATACCTAACTAAAAATGAAACTATAAAAATTATAGGTATAAGCCCGTTACCAAAAATCTATAAAACTTTATAAGAAGATTATAAAAGTTTATAGCTTTTGTTTCTTTCCTACTTCACAATGTCCGATTTTGCCTAAGC
>NZ_FRAE01000029.1 GCF_900142235.1 Tepidibacter formicigenes DSM 15518
TTCGGTATGTTATCCATGTGTATAGGGCAGGTTACCCACGCGTTACTCACCCGTCCGCCGCTAGAATCAAAGAGCAAGCTCTTATCTCCTCGCTCGACTTGCATGTGTTAGGCACGCCGCCAGCGTTCATCCTGAGCCAGGATCAAACTCTCAAAATAAACTTCGTTTATATCGCCAACGAAATCAAAGATTTCCGTTACTCAAAATAAACTTGGCTTCATGTTTTATATCCAGAATCACTTGGTGTGATTCATTATGACCTACTGTTTAATTTTCAAAGTTCAATTTATTTTTCTCTGTGTTGTTGACAAGTAATAATATATCATTTTTATTTTTTACTGTCAACACTTTTCTACATTTTTTTTAAATTCGTCAAAAGAGTATAAATTATGCTCTTTTGACGAATTTTAAGTTTACTTAATTCTATATTATTTTTTCATATTCTTTTTGTAGTTTAGATATTATTTTCTTTTCAAGTCTTGATATTGTCATTTGTGACACGCCAAGTTCTTTTGCTATATTACTTTGTGTTTTTTCATTAAAAAATCTATCTTTAACTATTTTTACTTCTATTTCATTCAATTTATTTATAAAATTATTTATAAAATCCTTATTCTCTATTTTCTTAAAGTTTTTATCTTCATTACCCATTAAATCCATCAATCTTATGTCTTTGTCATCTCTATCGTTATCATAGCTTATATCCAAAGATGTTGTTTTATATCCTTGCGATGCCTCCATAGCCTCCAAAACATCTTCTTGAGAACAACCTAGATAATTTGCTATATCCTCTATTTTAGGTGGTTTTTGATTTTTTTGCTCAAGTTCTAATCTTGTTTTATTTACTTTTTTAGATAATTCCTGAATTCTTCTAGGAACTCTAATAGACCATCCTTTATCTCTAAAGTATTTTTTTATTTCCCCTACAATAGTTGGAGTTGCAAAACTTGAAAACTCATAACCTCTTTCTATATCAAACCTATCTATTGCATATATAAGTCCTAATGATGCAACTTGATAAATATCTTCATACTCAATTCCTTTATTTATAAATTTTTTAGATAGTATATCAACTATATACATATATCTTTCTACTAAAATGTTTCTTATACTTATATCTTTTGTATTTTTATATAAAGCAAACAATTCTTTTTCTGTTAAAGCTTCATCTATGTTGCTTGTAGCTTTTGCTACATTTTTCATTAAATATCAGCCCCTAAATACTTAATCATTTTTATTTGAAATCCATTTCCCTCTTTAGATATGAACTCAACATCATCCATAAGACTTTTAATAATAAAAAGCCCTAGTCCTCCTTCTTTGGGATTTAATAAGTCTGGCTCTTTTATCTCCTCTATATTACATCCTTTACCTTTGTCTTTTATAACCACATCTAAACTATCATTATTTATATTAAAATTAATATAAAACTTATCATCTAGTCCATGCTCTATAGCATTAGTGCATCCTTCTGCTACAGCTACTTTTATATCTTCTATTTCTTCTACATTAAATCCCATTCTATTAGCTATACCCGAAACAGTTAATCTTATAACTCCTACATATTCAGGCTTACTTGGAACTGTCATATCTATTGATTCTATTCTTCTATCTTCAATTTCTTCCTTACTTATTACTGGTGTCAACGTTATCCCTCCACTTTAAATATTTTATCTAAACCAGTTATATTGAATAATTTTTTTACATTTGCTTTTGCATTAGTTATATATATATCCTTTTCTTGTTGTTTTAATCTTTTTAATGTTCCAATTAAAACTCCAAGTCCTGTAGAATCTATGTATTCAAGATTTGATGCATTTAATATTATATCTTGAGGATTAGTTGTAACTACTTCTATTAAATTTTCTTTTAATTTATTTGCAGTATATATATCAATTTCTCCTTTTAACTCTATATTCCAAATCTTTTTATCCTTATTAAAATCTTTATTTATCACAAGTGACATTTTTTACTTTCCTCCTTTTTTCATTCTTAATAAATAGATTACTTATAAATTCAATACCTTTTAGAAAATTGGATATATTAGTTCCTATAGAAATTACTTTATCTACATTTGAAGATATATTATCTACATTATTTACAATATTTCCAATTTTCTTTTCATTATCATCTAATATCTTATTTATTTTAACTAATATTTCACTAGACCTTTTAAATATAATACCTAAATTTATACAAACAATTATAAATCCTATGCAAAAACCAATTCCAATTAAGAGGATTCCAAACTGCCATATACTAACTTCCACTATTTTTCACACTCCTCTTCTTCAAACATCTTACTTATTATTATTTCTTCTTCTGGCTCTATTATTTCATCATACTCACTTAAATTTTCTACTATATCTTTTATTTTATCTTTTATATTTTTTTTAAATTCTTCTGGGTTATTAACTGCATCTCTTGTTTTATTTAAAATAAATTCTCTAGACTCTTTTCCGCTCTTTGGAGCAAATAATAAAGCTATTATAGCACCTATTATGCTTCCAAAAATAAAATATCTTCCCTTTTTAGCCACAATTTCAACCCCTTTTCTTTAATATATTATTATTTTACCATAATTATCTATGCTTTTATATTAGAAAAGAATAGGGTTTTATCCTATTCTTCTCCTACTATTTTAGCCATGGATTTTACATAAGTTTCTTCATCTGTTCTCATTAACTTAACACCACTTGTTACTCTACTAAGTATTGATATTTCACTTACCTTTAATCTAATTAAAACTCCATCTGAATTTATAATCATCAATTCATCTTCTTCATTAACTACTTCTGCACCAACTAAATCTCCAGTTTTTTCACTTATATTATATGTTTTTAGTCCTTTTCCTCCTCTATTTTGAATTCTATATTCAGAAATAGAACTCCTTTTTCCATATCCATTTTCACTTACTACTAACAGCTTTGAACCTTCACTTATAAGGTCTATAGAAACTACTCTATCATCTTTATCTAAACTTATTCCTTTAACCCCCATTGCTGATCTTCCCATTTCTCTAATATCCTTTTCACTAAATCTAATAGCCATTCCTTTTTTAGTAACCAAAATTAATTCTTCATCACCGCTAGTAGTTTTTACTCCTATAAGCTCATCATCTTCTCTTAAGTTTATAGCAATAAGACCATTTCTTTTACTCTTTCTAAACTCACTTATAGCAGTCTTTTTAATTATTCCATTTTTAGTACATAAAACAAGATACTTTTCATCATCTTGTTTTCTTATTGGGATTAAAGCCGTTATTTTTTCACCCTTTTCAAGAGGAAGTAAGTTTATAATAGCAGTTCCTTTAGATTGTCTTTTTCCTTCAGGTATTTGATAAGCATTTATTCTGTATACTCTTCCTTTATTCGTAAAGAAAGATATTCTACTGTGAGTAGATGTTGTTATTAAATGCTCAACAAAATCTTCTTCTCTAGTAGTTAAAGCTGAAATTCCTTTTCCTCCTCTTTTCTGGCTTTTATAAGTGTCTGATGGGAGTCTTTTTATATAGCCAAAATGAGTTAGAGTTATAGCTATTTCCTCATCTTCTATTAAATCTTCAATGTTAATTTCACCTTCGACTGCTTGTATATCTGTTCTTCTCTCATCACTATATTTTTCTTTTATAAGTATTATTTCTTCTTTTATTAAGTTTAAAAGGATTCTTTCATCTGCTAAAATCTCTCTTAACCTATTTATTTTTTTGATAATTTCTTCATATTCTAAGTCTATTTTTTCTCTTTCAAGTCCTGTAAGTCTTTGAAGTCTCATATCTAGAATTGCTTGAGATTGAACTTCTGTTAAAGAAAATTTCTCAATAAGCCCAGCCTTAGCTTCTTGTCCATTTTTAGAAGATCTAATTAGCTTTATAACTTCATCAAGATTATCAAGAGCTATTTTTAAACCTTCTAAAATATGAGCTCTATCTTCAGCTTTTTTTAGTTCATATTGAGTTCTTCTTGTTACAACATCTTTTTGATGTTCTAAGTAATGATATAACATTTGCTTTAAATTTAAAACCTTAGGCTCTCCATTTACAAGAGCCAGCATTATTATACTAAATGTATCTTCTAACTGAGAGTGTTTATAAAGCTTATTTAGTACTATATTTGCATTAGCATCTCTTTTTATCTCTATAACAATTCTCATACCATTTCTATTACTTTCATCTCTAAGGTCAGAAATACCTTCTACTTTCTTTTCTTTTACAAGATCAGCTATTTTTTCAACAAGCTTTGCTTTGTTTACAAGATATGGAATTTCAGTGACTACTATTTGTTGTTTTCCTTTTCCTATATCTTCAATATAAGCTTTAGCTCTTACCTTTACTCTTCCTCTACCCTTTGTGTATGCAGATATTATACTTTCTTTACCCATTATAGTAGATCCTGTAGGAAAATCTGGTCCCTTTATAAATTGCATAAGATCTTCTACTTGGCAATCTGGATTATCTATAAGATGAACAACTCCATCTATAACCTCTCCTAAGTTATGAGGAGGTATAGAAGTTGCCATACCTACTGCAATTCCATTAGATCCATTTACTAAAAGATTTGGAAATCTTGATGGAAGTACAGAAGGTTCTTTTAATGTATCATCAAAGTTAGGATTATAATCTACAGTTTCTTTATCTATATCTCTTAAAAGTTCTAGAGTTAGCTTTGACATTTTAGCTTCTGTATAACGCATTGCAGCAGGTGAATCACCATCTATAGACCCAAAATTTCCATGACCATCTACTAACATATATCTAGTTGAAAAATCTTGTGCCATTCTAACCATTGCAAGATATACCGCACTGTCTCCATGTGGATGATACTTACCCAGTACATCCCCGACAATACGAGCAGATTTTCTATAAGATTTGTCTGGAGTTAAATTAAGTTCATTCATAGCATAAAGTATTCTTCTATGAACAGGCTTTAATCCATCTCTTACATCAGGAAGTGCACGTCCTACAATTACACTCATTGCATAATCTATATAAGATTTTCTCATTTCATCTTCTATTTCAACAGGGACTATCCTATCTTTATTCTCACTCATCTAAATATCCCCCTTCTTCTATATATCTAAATTATCTACATATTTTGCATTTTCTTCTATAAAATTTCTTCTAGGTTCTACTTTATCTCCCATTAACATAGAAAATATCTCATCAGCTAAAGCTGCATCTTGTATAGAAACTTGAAGAAGTGTTCTAGTTTCAGGATCCATAGTAGTTTCCCAAAGTTGTTCTGCATTCATTTCTCCAAGACCTTTATATCTTTGAATATCAATAGAACCCCTACCCATTTCATCTAAAATTTTATTTAATTCTTTATCAGAATAAGCATAAACTTCTTGTTTGCCTTTTTTTATTTTATAAAGTGGAGGTTGTGCTATATAAACATAACCATTATCTATTAAAGGTCTCATATACCTAAAGAAAAATGTTAAAAGAAGCGTCCTAATATGAGCTCCATCAACATCAGCATCTGTCATTATTACTATTTTGTGATATCTAAGTTTTTCACTGTCAAATTCATCTCCAACTCCACATCCAAAAGCAGTTATCATATTTCTTATTTCTTCTGAATTTAATATTTTGTCAAGTCTAGATTTTTCAACATTTAATATTTTACCTCTAAGAGGAAGAATTGCTTGAGTAGCTCTATCTCTACCTTGCTTTGCTGAACCTCCTGCTGAATCTCCTTCGACTAAAAATACTTCACTTTTAGCAGGATCTTTTTCTGAACAATCAGCAAGTTTTCCAGGAAGGGAAGTACTCTCTAATACATTTTTTCTTCTTGTAAGTTCTCTAGCTTTTTTAGCAGCTTCCCTTGCTCTTTGAGCTCTTAATGCCTTATCTACTATGATTCTAGCACTAGTTGGATTTTCCTCTAAAAAGGCTCCGAACTCATTTACTGTTACACTTTCAACTATACCTCTAACTTCTGTATTTCCAAGCTTAGTTTTAGTCTGACCTTCAAATTGAGGTTCTGGTATTTTTACAGAAATTATAGCAGTAAGACCTTCTCTTATATCTTCTCCTGATAAATTAATATCTTTTTCTTTTAAAAATTTATTTTTTCTTGAATAATCATTTAAAGTTCTGGTAAGTGCAGTTTTAAATCCACTTAAATGGCTTCCACCTTCATGAGTATTTATATTATTAGCAAATGAATATATATTTTCTGTATATCCATCAGTATATTGCATTGAAATTTCAACAACATATTCGTCTACTTTCTTTTCAAAATAAACAACATCTTCATGAATTATATTTCTAGTTTTATTTAAATGTTTTACAAATTCAATAAGTCCACCATTATAGTGAAATTCTTTTTTCTTTTCCTTATCTTGTCTTTTATCTTCTAATATTATCTTAATTCCTTTATTTAAAAAAGCTAACTCTCTAAGCCTATGTTCTAATGTTTCATACTTAAATTCTATTTCCTCAAATATAGTACTATCTGGTTTAAATATTACAGTAGTTCCAGTTTCCTCTGTATCCCCTATAACACTAAGTTCTGTTATTGGATTTCCTCTTTCATATTTTTGATTATGAATTTTTCCATCTCTTTTTACAATAACTTCAACCCATTCAGATAAAGCATTTACTACAGATATACCTACTCCGTGAAGCCCTCCGGATACTTTATATCCTCCTGCTCCAAATTTTCCACCGGCATGAAGTACAGTTAAAACAGTTTCAACCGTAGATTTACCTGTTTGTGGATGTTTTTCAACGGGAATACCACGTCCATTATCTGCAATAAATACACTACCATTATCTTCTAAAGATACATATATTTCACTACAGTATCCAGCTAGAGCCTCATCTATACTATTGTCTACTACTTCATAAACTAGATGATGAAGTCCTCTAGGACCTGTAGATCCTATATACATTCCAGGTCTTTTTCTTACAGGTTCAAGTCCCTCTAATACCTGTATTTGACTTGCTCCATATTCTTGATTCATTATATTACCTCCGTTTCCAAGAAAGCAGAATTACTAACTTCCGCTCTTTTTAAAAGGGTTAATGATGAAATAGGTGAATAATATACTATAAAACTATCTTTAAATTTTGTTACTATAATAGATTTAGGATTTTGCTCTATCAATCTTATAATTTTATTATTTTTATCTGCGTTTTTAAAAAACTCTATAGAACTTTTAGATTTTAAAATTGATTGAGCATCAAGTATAAAAATAATATCACTAATTAAAACATTGTAATCTCCACCTAAATGTAGAAACATATTAAAATCCTCCTAATAGATAGCTCTCCCTTTTTCAATATAGAATATACTTACATCCTTATTTTCAAAAATTCTTTTATGAGTATCTTCAGCACTAGTAATAAATACCTGAATATGCTCAAAACTATCTACTAGTAGCTGTTGTCTCTTTTGATCTAGTTCACTAAATATATCATCAAGTAAAAGTACAGGGTATTCTCCTATTTCTTCTTTTATAAGTTCTATTTCAGATAATTTCAATGATATTGATGCTGTTCTTTGCTGACCTTGTGAACCGTATAACCTAACATCTAATGAATTTATTAAAATATTTATATCATCTCTATGTGGTCCAAATTTAGTAGTCCTATTTTGTTTGTCTAACTCTCTGTTACTTTTTAAAATTTTTAAAAATTTATCTCTTATATCCTCACAAGTATTATCAAAATTTACATCTATTTGATTTATATATTTTATTTTTAGTTCTTCAATTTCGTCTGTCAATTTTTTATGAATTAATTGTGCTAATATACCTATTTTTTTTATAAAATCTCTTCTGTAAAAGTATATATAGCTTCCATACTCACAAAGTCTTTCATCATAAATGTCTAATAAATTTTCATTTATATAATTAGATTTTAGCAATTTATTTCTTTGAATAAGTATTTTATTATAATTTAAAATATAATTATAATACATTGGGATTATTTGGCTTATTTCTCTGTCTATAAATTTTCGCCTCTCTTTTGGACCCTCTTTAACTAACTTTAAGTCTTCTGGTGAAAAAACAACAACATTTAGATTTCCTAATAATTGCGAAATTTTTTCAATTGATATTTTATTTACTTTAATCCCTTTTTTACTATCTTTTCTAATAACTACCTCAATTATATTATCGTCTTCTTCCTTTACAAATAATCCACCTACATAGCTATTTTTTTTATCAAATTTTATTAAGTCTTTATCTCTATTTGTCCTAAAAGATTTTCCTATAGACAATGAATATATAGCTTCTAGTATATTTGTTTTTCCTTGTCCATTTTTTCCTAATAATAAATTTATATTTTTATTAAAATTTAAATGCGCTTCATCATAATTTCTAAAATTAATGAGTTTTAAACTTTTTACATACACAAAAAGCACTCCTATCTATAGTACTTTTACACTCATTCCTTGAACATCAATAATATCTCCAGATTTTATCTTTTTTCCTCTTTGATACTCAACTTTTCCATTTACTTTAACTTCACCTTCTTGAATAATTATTTTAGCATGTCCACCGGTAGATGCTATGTCTATTAATTTAAGAAGCTGATCTAATTTTATGAAATCTGAATTTATTTTAATTTCTTTCATTAACAATTCCTCCTAATTTACAGTGCATTATATTATTATATCATAAAAGTATTATAACAAAATCTTAATTAATAAAAATTCAATGTGGATAAATATTATTAATTATAAAAACCCAACAGTATTGTTGGGTTTATGCATTGGCTGATATTCTAACTGGTAAAAGTAAATATATATATTTAGCTTCGTCTACTGGTTTTAATATGCAAGGACTTACATTTGTAGTAAATTCTAAGTATATTTCTTCACTATCTATTATCTTTAAAGCTTCAATAAAATATCTTGAATTGAATGCTATATCTAGATCTTCTCCTTCTAAAACGATAGGAACCTCTTCATGAACATTTCCTATTTCAGAATTAGATGTTATTATCATACTATCATCTCTCACAGAAAACTTAACTAAATTATTTTTACCTTCTTTTGCTAAAAGAGAAGCTCTCTCTATACTATTTAGAAGTTTTTTTGTATTTACCTTAACTTTTAAGTTATATTCTCTAGGTATAAGTTGACTATAGTTTATAAACTCTCCTTCTAAAAGTCTTGTTATTATTTTTGTGTCTTTAATTAAAAATAAACAATGCTTATCAGTAAAAGCTATTTTAAATGTTCCATCTTCAGATAATATTTTGTTTACTTCATTTAAAGCTTTTCCAGGTATTATTACTTTGCTATTGCCAATGAAGTTTTCTATTTTCCCACTTCTTATAGCAAGTCTATATCCATCTATTGCAACTAAACTTATATTACTATTTTCAATTTCTAAAAGCTCTCCCATCAATATAGGTTTTGTTTCATCTTGTGATATAGCAAATACAGTTTGTCTTATCATATTTTTAAACAAATCTTCAGGAAGTTCATAAAATCTATCCTCATCTACTTCAGGAAGCTTTGGATATTCTTCAGAAGAATGTCCTTTTATTTTAAACTCAGAGTTTTCACATTTTATATAGATATTATTTTCTATGTCTGTTGTTATTTCTATAAAAGAATCTGGTAATTTTCTAATTATATCTCCAAATAACTTAGAATCTATTACAATAGATCCTTCTTCTATTATTTCTCCATCTAAAAACGTTTCTATACCTAATTCTAAGTCATTTCCAACTAATTTAATTTTATTTTCCACAGTTTCAATAAATATTCCTTTTAAAATAGGCAATGTTGTTTTACTGGAAACTCCTTTTTGAACAGTATTTACTTTATTAGCCAATAGTTTTTGGCTACATATTATTTTCAATGTGGATAACCTCCTTTGAATAAATAACAAAAAAATATAATAAAAAATATAGTAGTAATAGTAATAGGGCCTGTGGAATTGTGGATAAGTAGCAAAAGCACTTGATTTTACACTTATCCACATGTTAACAATGTGTTAGTTCTTATTATATTTTTATTAACATATTTGTGTATGAATAAAAACCAAAAAAAGATGTTAACAATTTATTCAGATAATATCAACTACCATTTGTGAACAATTATCCTTTTAAATCGCTAATTATTTTATTTATTTTCTCTTTTATATCAGAATTCGTTTGTATATCATTGCTTATTTTGTCGTGGGCATGTATTACAGTTGTATGATCTCTTCCACCAAATTCTTCTCCTATTTTAGGAAGTGAAAGATCTGTAAGTTCTCTGCATAAATACATTGCTATTTGTCTTGGATATGCAATAGCTCTTGTTCTCTTTTTAGAATTAAAATCTTCCATTTTTATATTAAAGTTTTCTGATATTTTTTCTTTTATAATATCTACTGTTATTTCTTGAGGTTTTGAAGAAGATATTATATCTTTTAAAGCTTCAATTCCTAAGTCAAAAGTTATTTCTTTATTTGTAAGAGAGGAATAAGCAACTACTCTTGTTAAGGCTCCCTCTAATTCTCTAATGTTAGATTTTATATATTTTGCAATATAACTCATTACTTCATTAGGAACTGTAATATTTTCCATTTGAGCTTTTTTTCTAAGTATAGCTATTCTAGTTTCAAAATCAGGAGGTTGAATATCAGTTATAAGTCCCATTTCGAATCTAGATCTTAACCTGTCTTCTAGTGTAGGTATTTCTTTAGGTGGTCTATCACTAGATATTATTATTTGCTTATTTGCTTCATGTAGAGCATTAAATGTATGGAAAAATTCTTCTTGAGTCCTTTCTTTACCTGCTATGAATTGGATATCGTCTACAAGTAAAACATCTACATTTCTATATTTATTTCTAAATTCTTCATTTCTATCATCTTTTATAGAGTTTATAAGTTCATTTGTAAATTTTTCTGAGGAAACATAAACAACTTTTGATTTTTTTGTATGTCGTAATATATGATGTCCAATTGCATGCATTAAATGTGTTTTTCCAAGTCCAACTCCACCATATAAGAACAAAGGGTTATATGCTCTAGCTGGGGCTTCTGCAACAGCAACACAAGCTGCATGAGCAAATCTATTACTATTTCCTATTACAAAAGTATCAAATGTATACTTTGGATTTAGGTTTGAATAGCTTGGTACTTCTATTTTTGGTTTAGTTTCATTTTCAAAATCCTTTAAATCTTCTTCATCTAATATAAATTTAATTTTATATTTAGTAGATGAAATTTGATTTATAGATCCTTCTAATAGATTCATATATCTAGCCTCTAAAATTCCTTTTGTAAAATCATTAGGAACAGATAATAATATAGTATTATTCTTTATCTTAAGAGGTTCAATAGGGTTAAAAAAAGCATTAAAACTCGCGGGAGTGAGTTCTGTTTTTATTAATTTAAGAGCATGTTCCCACAAGGAAAGTAAATCCATATTAGTGACCTCCTGTTATATTTATTTGATCAACAGTTTACACAGAGTTATTAACAATTATTTAAAATAAATAAAAAATTGCAAAATAAAATAAACTCATATAAAAAAATGAGGAAAATTAATATATGTTTGTGGATATATTTGTATAAATATATCTATATTTAAAATAAAAAGGATTTATTTTAGATCGTGTTAATAAATTTATATTAAATATAAACATTGAAATTTAAGCATAAATAAGAATGAAGTTGGATAAAATAAATTATTATACACAACTTTATCCACATAGTGTGAATAACTTGGATACTTCCTTATATTATTATTAACATTATCAACAGGTAAAAATATAATACCAAATATTAAAACAAACTTCAATACAATAAACCTAATTTATCCACAATAATAAACGCATGTGGATAAATTAATACACATATTGAATTTAAACATAGATAAAAACTTATCTACATTTGTAGAAGTAATGTAGATTTTGAAGATTATTATAAAGTACATAATTTATAATTCATTAAAAAATTTCATTGACAATGAAAAATAATACTTATATAATTTATTAAGTAGTATGCTCACTTTTAATCCAAGGTGAAGTAATAAAAATTAAAAATTTAAAATAGAAAAATACTCAGGAAAGGCGGTGTTTTGGATGAAGAGAACTTATCAGCCAAAGAAAAGACAAAGAAAGAAAGAACATGGATTCAGAAAAAGAATGAAAACTAAAAGTGGTAGAAACATTTTAAAGAGAAGAAGAGCAAGAGGTAGAAAAAGATTAACAGCTTAGTTTATTAAGGGCCGCTTAATGTGGCCCTTTTGTGTAATTTTTAGGCTGGAGGAAATAGTCAATGAATTTTGTTAATGCTCAGGGTATAAAAAAAGATTCTGAATTTAGACATGTCTATAAGCAAGGGAAATCATTTGCAAATAGGCTATTAGTAATGTATATACTTAAGAATGATTTAGATATAAATAGAGTTGGTTTTTCTGTTTCTAAAAAAGTTGGAATAAGTGTAGTAAGAAATCATGTTAAACGACTTATAAAAGAAAGCTTTAGACTAATTAGCAAAGATGATAAAGTTAAAACAGGTTATGATATAGTTTTTATATCTAGAGTTGCTGCAAAGGATTCTGATTTTAATTCGATACAAAAATCAATGATAAATTTGTTTAAAAAAGCTAATATTATAAAAAGATAAGGAGATTATATATAGTGTTTAAGTATATAACAAAATTATTTATAATTATTATAAAGTTTTACCAAGTATATATATCTCCAATTAAAGGTAAGACCTGTAGATTTTATCCTACTTGTTCTCAATATGCTATAGAAGCTCTGAAAAAGTATGGATTTTTTAAAGGGTCTTATTTGTCTATAAAGAGAATTTTAAAGTGTCATCCTTTTCATGAAGGTGGACATGATCCTTTAAAATAATATGAATTATATAGGAGGTTTTTATTTTGTTTGCTAGTTCCTTAGGTGCACTATTAAAAATAGTATATGACGTAGTTGGTAATTATGGTTGGGCAATAGTATTATTCACTGTAATTGTAAAATTAGCGCTTCTTCCTTTGACTTTAAGTCAAACTAAATCTATGAAAGCAATGCAGGAAATACAACCTAAGATAAAAGAAATTCAAGAAAAGTATAAAAATGATCAGCAAAAAATGAATGAAAAGGTAATGCAGCTTTATAAGGATAATAAAGTTAATCCAATGGCAGGTTGCTTACCACTTCTAGTACAATTCCCTATATTAATAGGACTTTTTAAAGCATTAAAAAATCCTGCTACATATGTGTTTGGATCAGAAGCTGCATATAAAGCTATAGATACTAGCTTTTTATGGCTTAGTAATTTATCAGACCCAGAAAAAATAATCTTACCCTTATTAGCAGGGCTTACTACATATATTTCATCTGCAATGATGACTCCAAAAGAATCTAGAAAAGATTCAACTCAAGTTATGATGCTTTATTTTTTTCCAATAATGATATTTTGGTGGGGTAGAAGTTTTCCAGCAGGTCTAACTTTATACTGGGTTGTAAGTAATGTATTCCAAATTGCACAACAGCAATTTATAATAAAGCCTGCTAAGCTTAAGGAGGAATAGAATAATGAATTTTTTGGAGGTAACAGGTAAAACAATAGAAGAAGCTTTAAATAAAGCTTTAAATGAGTTAAATGTTACTAAAGAAGATGTAGAGGTAGAAGTTTTAGAAGAACCAAGTAGAGGTTTTTTAGGTATTATAGGTAATAAACTAGGTAAAATAAGAGTAACTTTAAAAGATAGAAGTGAAGAAATTGCAAGGAATTTTATTCAGGATATATTAGACTCTATGAACATTAATGGAGAAATTGAAATATCAAAAGAAAATAATGATTTAAATATAAATTTAAAAGGAGAAGAATCTACTGCTTTGATTGGTAGAAGAGGAGATACTCTTGATTCTCTTCAGTTTTTAACAGGTTTAGTAGTAAATAAAAGTGCAAAAGGAAAAGTAAGAGTTTTAATAGATATAGAAAACTATAGACAAAAAAGACAACAATCTTTAATTAGATACGCAAAAAAGCTTGCTAAAGATGTAGTAAGAAATAAAAAAACTATAAGACTTGAAGCTATGAATCCTTATGAGAGAAGAATAATACATTCAGCACTTCAAAGAGATCCTTATGTTACTACTCATAGTGAAGGAGTAGATCCAAATAGAAAAGTTGTGATAACTTTAAAAAATAAGTAAAAAGTAAATTTAAAAACCTCCTAAATTTAGGGGGGTTTATTTTTGCTTATTTTTTCTATATAATATTTAGATTAAGGATATAATTAATAATGTAATTATAATTTTAAGAGGTGATTTATTTGTATATAGATGATACTATTGCAGCTATTGCTACTGCTCCAGGTGAAGGTGGAATAGGAATAGTTAGAATAAGCGGTAAAAAATCCTTAGATATAGCAGATAATATATTTAAATCTGTTAGCGGTAAAAAAATAAAAGAATATAACCCTAGAACTTTGATTTATGGAAATATATTAGAAGAAGAAAAGATAATAGATGAAGTATTAGTTGCTTACATGAAAGCACCTTATACTTATACTAAAGAAGATATAATTGAGATAAACTGCCATGGTGGATTTTTATCTGTAAAAAAAATACTAGAGCTTGTACTTAAAAAAGGAGCAAGGCTTGCAGGACCGGGAGAATTTACCAAAAGAGCATTTTTGAATGGCAGAATAGATTTATCTCAAGCAGAAGCTGTAATTGATATCATAAGAGCTAAAACTGATTTAAGCTATAATATAGCTCAAAATCAATTAGAGGGTAATCTTTCTTCGGAAATAAGAAAGCTTAGAAATAAGGTTACAGCAATACTTGCACATATAGAAGTTTCGATAGATTTTCCAGATGAAGATATTGAGCATTTAACATATGAAACTTTATATAATAAATCTAAAGAATTAAAAGAAGATATAATAAAGCTTTATGAAACTTCAGAAACTGGGAAAATAATGAGAGATGGACTTAAAACAGTTATTGTAGGAAAACCAAATGTAGGGAAATCCTCTCTTTTAAATGCTATACTTAAAGAATCTCGTGCTATAGTTACAGACATACCAGGAACTACAAGAGATGTAATAGAAGAGTTTGTAAGTATAAAAGGAATTCCATTAAAAATAATAGATACAGCAGGAATAAGAGAAACGGAGGATCTTGTTGAAAAAATAGGGGTAGAAAAATCAAAAGAGTTTTTTGAAAAAGCTGATCTTATTATACTTGTATTAGATGCTTCAAGAGAATTATCATCAGAGGATATAGATATACTTAACAATATAAAAGATAAACAAGCAATAGTTTTAATAAACAAAATCGATTTACCATCAAAATTAGATGAACAAAAAATAAAAGAATATATAAATAAAGACAGAGTAATAAAAATATCTGCTATTCAAAGAACAGGAATAGATAAACTAGAAGATGAAATTGCAAGTATGGTATATAAAGGCGATGTTTCACAAAAAGATAGTGTAATGATTACAAATGTAAGACACAAAGATGCTCTTGGAAAAGCAATAAATTCTATAAATGATGCTATAAGATCAATAGAAGACAATATGCCTCTTGATTTTGTTGAGGTAGATTTTAAAAATATATGGGATTACTTAGGAGAAGTAAGTGGAGATACAGTTTCAGAAGATTTATTAGATACAATATTTAGAGATTTTTGTATAGGAAAATAGTATGATGTTTATCGTGAAACATTAATTTGTGAAACATAAGGAGGATAGATATGAAATTTAACGGAGGAGAATATGACGTTATAGTAGTTGGTGCAGGGCATGCCGGATGTGAAGCAGCATTAGCATCAGCTAGAATGGGATGTAAAACATTAGTTATAACTATGTCCCTAGATTCAATAGCATTAATGCCGTGTAATCCATCTATAGGAGGAACTGGAAAAGGGCATCTAGTTAGAGAAATAGATGCTTTAGGTGGAGAAATGGGTATAAATATAGATAAGACTTTTATACAAAGCAGGATGCTAAATACTGCTAAAGGGCCAGCTGTACATTCCTTGAGAGCTCAAGCTGACAAATATAAATACCATAAAGAAATGAAAAAAACATTAGAGAATCAAGAAAATCTAGATTTGGTTATGGACGAAGTAATAGATATAATATCAGAAGAAAATATAGTCAAAGGAGTTTCTACAAAATTAGGAGCAAATTATTATTGTAAGGCTTTAATACTTTCTACAGGAGTATATTTAAACTCTAAAATATACATAGGAGAGGTTAGCTTTTATGAAGGGCCTAATGCTCTTGGATACTCTAAATATTTAACAGATAGTTTAGTAAAGCTGGGGCTTAGAATGAGAAGGTTTAAAACAGGAACGCCAGCAAGAATTCATAGAGATTCTATTGATTTTTCAAAAATGGAAATACAAATGGGTGATGAAAAAATAATTCCTTTTTCATTTATAAATGATGAACTTGAATTAAGGCAAGAACCTTGTTATTTAACTAGAACAACTGAGAATACTCATAAAATAATAATGGATAATATAAAAAGATCGGCTATGTATAGTGGAGAGATAGAAAGTGTTGGTCCTAGATATTGTCCTTCTATAGAAGATAAAGTTGTTAGATTTAATGATAAACCATCACATCAAACATTTATAGAACCTGAAGGACTTGGGACAAAGGAAATGTATATACAAGGTATATCTACAAGTCTTCCTTATGAAGTTCAAATTGATATGTATAAATCTATAACTGGCCTTGAAAATTGTAAGATAATGAGACCTGCGTATGCTATAGAATATGATTGTATAGATCCAACTCAATTAAAGCCATCTCTTGAAATAAAAGGAGTTGAGAATTTATTTAGTGCAGGACAATTTAATGGAACTTCAGGTTATGAAGAAGCTGCAGCTCAAGGCCTTATAGCAGGAATTAATGCTGTTCTTAAAATACAAGGAAAAGATTCTTTTATTTTAGATAGATCAGAAGCTTATATAGGAGTATTAATAGACGATTTAGTTACTAAAGGAACTAACGAACCTTATAGGATGATGACATCAAGAAGTGAATATAGATTGTTACTTAGACAAGATAATGCAGATTTAAGACTTACAGAGAAGGGTTACGAAATAGGGCTTGTTACAGAAGAAAGATATAAAAAATTTAAAATAAAAAAAGAGCAGTTAGATAAAGAAATTGAAAGATTAAAAACAGAAAGAGTTACTCCAAAACAAGTAAATAAAATACTTGATGATTTGAATTTACCTAAAATAAATACAGGAATGTCACTTTATGAATTCTTTAAAAGACCCGAGTATGATTATAAAATTTTGGAAAAGATAGGGAAAGACCCAAAAACACAAATATTAGAATCGGTAAAAGAACAATGTCAAATAACTGCAAAATATGAAGGATATATAGATAAACAGTTAAAGCAAATAGATCAATTTAAAAAGTTAGAAACAAAAAAACTTCCACAAGATATAGATTACTCTAAAATAGATGGATTAAGACTTGAAGCAAGACAAAAACTAAATGATATAAGACCAATTTCAATAGGACAGGCTTCTCGTATATCAGGAGTATCTCCAGCGGATATATCTGTTCTTTTAATATATCTTGAGCAGATTAAAAGAGGTAGAGGTGAAAGAATTGAACAATAGAGAAATTTTAAAAAATGGATTAAATGAACTAAATATCTCCATAGATGATTTTAAAATAGATAAATTTGAAAAATATAAGGATTTACTTGTTGAGTGGAATAAAAAAATCAATTTAACTGCTATAGAAGATGAAAAAGAAATTTATATTAAACACTTTATAGATTCTTTATCTTGTCTTATTAAGAATTATATAAAAGATAATGATAAAATTATAGATGTAGGAACAGGTGCAGGTTTTCCGGGCATACCTTTAAAAGTATGCCTTAATGATTTAAATTTAACTTTACTTGATTCACTAAATAAAAGAATTAATTTTTTAAAAGAAGTTTGTAGCAGTCTTGAATTAGAGAATGTTGAATTTGTGCATGGTAGAGCAGAGGACTTTGGAAAAGATGAAAAATACAGAGAAAAATATGATATAGCAACAGCTAGAGCTGTTGCATCACTTCCTATACTTCTTGAATATTGTACACCATTTATAAAAGTAGGAGGATATTTTGTTTGTTTAAAAGGACCATCTATTGGTGAAGAATTAAAAGAATCTAAAAAAGCAATGGATGTTTTAGGGATGGAATTTGTAGAAAAAATAGATGTAAAACTTCCCTTTACAGACATAAATCACAATATATTGATTCTGAAAAAAGTAAAGAATACTCCAACAAAATATCCACGAAAGGCGGGAAAACCATCAAAAAATCCTATAAAGTAATGAAAAGAGTGTCAAAAAAAGAGTATATTTCCCGAGAAATAAGCTAAGATGTAATACAAAAATATAAAAATATAGAAGGGATATGAATGTTTTTGGAGAAAGTATTAGTTGGGAAATAATTTTTTAGAACAAAATTTATCATATTTCTTCTGGAGTGAGGGATATTATGGAAGATAGAAAAGTTATGGAAATACCTATAGATATTATAATTCCAAATCCATATCAGCCTAGAAAGACTTTTTCACAGGCAGCATTACATGAATTAAGTGAATCTATTAAAGTTTTTGGGATACTTCAACCTATTACAGTAAGAAAAATAAGTGATAGCAGATATGAGCTAGTTGCAGGAGAAAGAAGATTAAGAGCTGCAAAGCTTGCAGGACTTAAAAATATTCCTGCTATAATTAATAATCTTTCAGATAAATCGTCAGCTGTTTTAGCACTTATTGAAAACTTACAAAGAGAAGATTTAAACTTTATAGAAGAAGCTTTAGGCTATGAAAATTTAATAAAGGATCATAATTTTACTCAACAACAGCTTGCTCAAAATCTTGGCAAAAATCAATCAACAATAGCAAATAAGCTTAGAATACTTAGACTTTCAGATGATATAAAGGAAAAGTTAATTGAAAATAACTTAACTGAAAGACATGCTAGAGCACTTCTTAAATTACCAGATGATGAGCTTAGAATCCAGGTTTTAGATACTATAATAAAAAATGATTTAACTGTTAAAAAAACAGAGAAAATAATAAAAGATATATTAGAAGATTTAGCAAATCCAAAGGAACCAGAAAAAAGACAAAAGATAAAAGCTGCTCTTAATTTTAGAATTTATTTAAACACATTAAAAAATGCATATAATGCTATAATTGATACAGGAATAAATGCAAACTATAAAGAATTAGATAAGGGGGATCATATAGAAGTTGTAGTCAAAATTCCTAAGTCTTAAGATTACTGTTATAGCGGTAATCTTTTTTTCAAAGTTTTAAGGCGTTAAAGGGGGAATTAAAGTGGGGAAAATAATTGCTGTTTTTAATCAAAAGGGGGGAGTAGGTAAAACTACAACCAATGTAAATTTAAGTGCCTGCATAGGAAAAATGGGTAAAAAAACGTTAGTTGTAGATTTAGACCCCCAAGGAAATACAACTAGTGGTTTTGGTATAGAGAAAGAAGAAGTTGAATATACAGTTTATGATGTTTTATTGGGAGAAAAAAACATAAAGGATACAATAATAGAAACTGAGTTTGACAATATATTTATACTTCCTTCATCAACAGAACTTGCTGGAGCGGAAATTGAGCTTACAGGAATAGATAATAGAGAATTTATTTTAAAAAATATTTTAGAAGATATAAGAGAAGATTATGATTATATATTTGTAGATTGCCCTCCATCTTTAGGAATGTTAACTATAAATTCTCTTGTAGCAGTAGATAGTGTTTTAATCCCTATACAATGTGAGTATTATGCTTTAGAAGGAGTAAGCCAGCTTATGGGAACTATCTCTCTTGTTAAAGAAAATCTTAATCAAAAGCTTGAAATTCAAGGGGTTGTTTTGAGTATGTTTGATGGAAGGGCAAATCTTTCAATTCAAGTTGTAGATGAAGTTAAAAAATATTTTAAAGGGAGTGTATATACTACAATTGTTCCAAGAAATGTAAGACTCGCTGAAGCACCTAGCCATGGCAAACCTGTAATATATTATGATCCTAAGTGTAAAGGCTCTTTAGCATATACTGAGCTTGCTGAGGAATTTATTGATTTAGAAGAGGATGTGATATGAAATGGCTAAAAATAGGTTAGGAAAAGGTTTGAGTGCTCTAATACCAAATGTTAAAGATAATTTAGACAATAAAGAAATAGTTAATTTAAATATAAACAAGCTATATGCTAATATAGATCAGCCAAGAAAAATATTTGATAAAGAAAAATTAGAAATCCTTTCTGAATCTATAAAAAATTATGGAGTTCTTCAGCCTATTGTTGTAAAAAAAGAAGAAGATGGGTATATGATTATAGCTGGAGAGAGAAGATTTAGAGCTGCTAAGATGGCAGGGTTAAAAGAGATGCCTGCAGTAATAAAAGACCTTCCTCTTAAAGATATAATGGAAATAGCACTTATTGAAAACTTACAAAGAGAAGATTTAAATGCTATAGAAGAAGCTATTGCATATAAAAGTCTTATAGAAAACTATAAAGTTACACAAGAAGAAATTTCAGAGGCAGTTGGTAAAAGTAGACCTCATATAACAAACACTTTAAGACTTCTCAATTTAGGAGATAAGGTTATAAAACTTATTGAAGAGAATAAGATTACTCCAGGCCATGGAAAAGCACTTCTTAGAATAGAAAATAAAGAGCTTCAATATGAAATATCTCAAAGAATAATAAGAGAAGGACTTTCTGTAAGAGAAACAGAAGCTTTAGCTAAGAATATAGTTGAAAAAAAAGATACTAAAATTAAGAAGAAAAATAAAGACCCATTTATTGTAGATATAGAAGATAAGTTAAGAAGTATATTTGGAACAAAAGTTAATATATCAAAAGGAAAGAAAAAAGGAAAAATTGAGATAGAATACTATAACGAAGAAGAACTTGAAAATATACTAGGATACATATTAGAAAAACAAGCTTAGGAGGATTTTGTTATGATTTATTTAGATAATGCTGCAACTACCTTTCCAAAACCAGAAAATGTTTATAAAGCAGTATTAAATTGTATGAAAAATTATGGGGCAAATCCAGGAAGAGCAGGACACAAATTAGCTTTATCAGCAGGAAGAATAATATATGAAGCAAGAGAAAATTTATGTAAACTATTTAATATAGATAACCCGATGAATATTATATTTACATACAATGCTACAGACTCTTTAAATTTAGCTATAAAAGGAATTGTTCGAAAAGGAGACCATATTATTACAACAAGCATGGAGCATAACTCTGTAATAAGACCTATTAAAGAATTAGAGAAAATAGGTGTAGAAAATACAATAGTAAAGTGTAATGAATTAGGAGAATTAGACCCTAATAAAATAAAAGATGCTATAAAGGATAATACAAAGCTTATTGTTACTACACATTCTTCAAATGTATGTGGAACTATTATTGATATAGATTCTATAGGAAAAATTGCCAGGGAAATGAATATAATTTATTTAGTTGATGCAGCACAAACGGCAGGAGTTTACGATATTGATGTAGAAAAAATGAATGTAGATATGCTTGCTCTTCCTGGACATAAAGGATTATTAGGACCTCAAGGAACAGGGGTACTTTATATAAAAGAAGGAATTAAATTAAATCAATTAAGAGAAGGTGGAACAGGAAGCAAGTCAGAAGAGCTTACTCAGCCAGATATAATTCCTGATAGATATGAATCAGGAACTCCTAATACTCCAGGAATAGCAGGGCTAAATGAAGGTGTTAAATTTATATTAAAAGAAGGTATTGACAAAATAAGGAATCATGAAGAAGAATTAACGCAGTATTTTATAGAAGGGCTAAAAGAAATACCTATGATAAAAATATATGGTCCTAAAAATAGTAAAAAACAATCTTCTGTAGTATCTATAAATATTGGAGAAGAAGATTCATCAGAGATTAGCTATGTTTTAGATTCTGTATTTAATATAGCAACAAGGTCTGGGCTTCATTGTGCACCACTTGCACATAAAACACTAGGAACATTTGAACAGGGAACTGTTAGATTCAGTATAGGATATTTTAATAAAAAAGAGGATATAGATAAAGCTTTAGATGCATTAAAAAATATAGTTAATGAAATAAAATAAAAAAAAAATCCTATGTTATTTTATTGAAATTTATAAAAAATATTCATTAAATTTACAGTAAAATAATAATAGGATTTTTTTTATTTATTTAATATATTAATAGTATATTTTATAGTTATAAATATTATCACTTTATTAAAAAATAATATTAAATATAATTATAAAATATTGTATTTTGATATACTAATAAGTTATAATTATAAATAGAAAAATTTGTTTGGAGGACTAGATATGGAAATACTTAGCCTAGGAGAAAAAATAAAAAAACTTAGAAAAGAAAAAAATTTAACACTTAAAGAATTAGCAGGAAATAGAATAACGGCAGCTCAAATAAGTCATATAGAAAGAGACAAGTCATATCCTAGTCAAGATCTATTAGAGTACTTTGTGGAAAAATTAGATGTAAGTATTGACTACTTATTAGAAAGTAAGGATATGCAGGCTAAAAAAATAAGCAACAATTTATTAATTAAAGGTGAAATTTACATAAAATCAGATGAATTAGAAGAAGCTAAAAAAGAAATAAAGAAAGTTATAGAAATTTGCAAAGAATACAAGTTGTATGAAAATTATGGTAAAGCTAAATTTTTATTAGGGTTGATTTATTTTAATGAAAAAAACTATGAATTAGCTATAGATAATTTTGAAAGAAGTTTAGTATTAAATGTTAAAACATCAAATTTTGAGAAAGTTGTTCAATGCTATTTAGAACTAGGTAAAGTTTACTTAGAGGAGGGGTTTTATAAAGTTGCATTAGATAAATTAACACAAGGGGAAAACCTTTTTCTAGAATATGAAATGAAAAACAATGAAATAAAAAAAGAGTTATATACATATATGTCTTATTGTTATATTAAGCTAGAAGATAATGTAAGGTCATTAAAATATGCAAAAAAAATACATGAGATAGAAGAAAATGAAAAAAATATAAAAGAAAAGGCGAATAGTTTATTTTTAATAGGAAGCAATCTTTTAGATATGGGGAAATGGGATGAATCTAAAGAATATCTAAATAAAGCCTTAAAAATATATGAAGAAGAAAATAAGAAAAATGAATTTGCAAAAACTCAAGTTGCTATGTCTAAAATATATACTAAATTAGGAAAATACGAAGATGCTTTAGAATGTGTTAAAAAAGCATACATAACAAAAAGAGAATATGAAGATAAGGAAGTAATTAAGGTACTATTTGAATATGTTAAGGTTTTGATTAATACAAATGATTTTGAAAATGCTAAAAAATATGCTAAAAAAGCTTTAGTTACTTCTATAAAGATAAAAGATAAGAAATTAGAATACAAATCTTTAAAATACTATGCAAAAATATATAAAAAAGAAGGAGATTTAAATACAGCAATTGAACATTTAAAAAAATGCTTATATATAATAGAAGAACTAGGAGATAAAAAGGAGTTAGCAGATTTATATATAGAGCTTGCTCAAACATATTCTAAAATATCTAAGGAAAAAGAATTGGAGTATTATACAAAAGGAATAGAAATATACAAAGATTTAGACATAATAGAAAAATAGACTCTTTATAAAAGAGTCTATTTTTTGTATGATAAAAATTAGGAAATAATTTTGAGTGAAAAGGAAGGAATAAATATGAAAAAAAATAAAATTATAATATTATCAATTATTTTGATAATATTTTTATTAAATCCTAAAACTATAAACTTAATAAAAGATAAAGTAAATAGTTCTGAAATTAAAATAAATAAAATAAAAGAAATATCTTTAGAACATGGAAAGAATATTAGTTTTTTAAAATATAAGCAAGGGTTTTTAATATATGATGGAAAATCTTTAAACTATATAAACAGTAAGGCGGAAAGAATTTTTAGTTTAAATATAAGAATAGAAAATTATAGTATTGATACTAATGAGTCTAATATATATATATTAGATAAAATAAAAAATGAAGCATATATAGTAGATAAAAAAGGAAGTTTAATTAAAAAAATAAGTATTAAAGATAAACCCATTATAATAAAAGCATTAAAAGGTGATAATTTTTTAATACAATATTCTACAAATGTAGAAGTAGAAGGCGTAAAAATATATGATATAGAAGGAAATGAAATAAAAAATATATCTATTCCAAAAATAACCATAAACACTGTAGAAACAGATTTAAATACAGGAGGTTTTTTAATAAGTGGAATTATTATAGAAAATGAAAGCCTATATAACAATATATTTTACTATAACAAAAAAGGAGAATTATTATTCTCTGATAACATAGAAAATAAAATATTTATAAAAACTATGTTTTTAAATGATAAAATAATATTAGTAGATCCTAAGTATATAGAATTAAGAGATGAAGAGTTTGAAAGCTTAAATAAAATAAATTTAGATGAGAATATAAAATATATTACTTTAATAGATGATTATATAGTCATTATAGATAAATTAGGAAGGATTATATATATTGATGAAAAAGGAAATAAAAAAATAGAAAACCATCCCATAAAAAATGCAAAGGGAATTGAAAAAATGGAAAAAGAAAGTATAATTTATTCAGATGGAAGTATATACTTTACAAAGCATAAAAAAACATATGATTTTTCAAAGGACATAGTTAATGTTTTAAATTTAGATGACAAAAGTTTAATTGTTATATTTAGAGGATCAATTGAGTTTTTAAATATAGATTAGGAGGAATATATGGATTTAAATTATATAGATATAATTATATTGGTAATAATCTCATTATTTGGGTTAAAAGGATTTCGCATAGGGTTTATTAGGTCTTTGTTTAATCTTTTAAAATATATAATATCATTATTAATATGTAAAATATACTATAAGCCTATAATAGATTACATATTAAACAATCAAAAAATATATGTTTTTTTCAAAAACTTTATAGAAGATATTTTTATAAAAACAATAAATACTAATATATTAGCAGAAACTGCTACTAAAGTATTAATAGAGATTGTGGTAATACTAGGAATATTCATAATATCAAATATTGTATTTGGGTTAATAATAAATTGTATAGATTCTGTATTTAAATTTACACCTTTAAAAATAATAAATAAGTCAATGGGTTTTATATTTGGAAGTGTTAAAGGACTAATATTTTTATTATTACTACTAACAATATTCCATCCATTTCTAGTAATATTTGAAGAAGAAAAATTAATAATAGATTTGAATAACTCTTTATTAATAAAATATTTGTATATGTATAACTTTGTATTTAAATATTTTAATAACTTTATAGAAATATTTAATAAATATGATATAACCAGTATGTTATAATAATGAGTAAATGAATCAATTAAGGGGGATAGGAAATGAAAATTGAAGTAGATGCAAGAGGACTTGCTTGTCCACAACCTGTAATAAAAACAAAAAAGGAATTAGATAAAATAAAAGAAGGTATAGTTACTACTTTAGTTGATAACGAAATAGCAAAAGAAAATGTATTAAAGTTAGCCAATTCAATGAATTGTAGTGCAAAATATTATGAAAAAGATGGGACTTTTTACATAGAAATGAATAAAGGAAAAGAATCTGTGGTTATACAAGAAGAAAATATAGAATGTGAAAACTGCACTGTAAAAATAGAAAATAAAGAAGATAAAGTTATATACATATCTTCTGATTGCATGGGAAAAGGCTCTGATGAATTGGGAAAAATACTTATAAAAGGATTTATATATACTCTTACAGAAATAGAGCCTTATCCAAAAGCTGTTATTTTTGTAAATAGTGCAGTAAAATTAACTACAGAAAATGAAGAAACAATAGAGCATCTAAAGAAACTAGAAAAAGAGGGAGTAGAGATACTTTCTTGTGGGACATGCTTAGATTATTTCAACTTAAAGGACAAATTAATGGTTGGAAAAGTTTCAAACATGTATGATATAGTAGAAAAATTAAAAGGAGCTTTAAACACCATATCAATATAGACTACAATTTGTTGTAGTCTTAATTTTTCTAAAATAGTTAAGTTTAAAGGAGAAACAATATGAATAATATATATCTTGTTACTTTTAACTCAACGCATTATGCTATAAGATCTGAGAAAGTATTAAAAGAACTAAATTTACCAATTACAATCATACCAACTCCTAGAGAAATAAGTTCAAGTTGTGGACTTTCAATAAAATTTGAAGAAAAATTACTTGAAGATATAAAAAATAATCTTGAAAAAAATGATATAGAGTATTATGGAATATTTAAAATAACTAAGACAGAAGATGGAAAAAAAGAAACAAGAAAATTATATTAGGAGGGATTTGTATGCCAATAAAATTAAATGTGGGAGATATAGTAGAATTAAGAAAATTTCATCCTTGTGGAGGAAATATATTTGAGATAATGAGATGTGGTATGGATTTTAGGATAAAATGTCAAAAATGTAACAAACAATTATGGATTGAAAGGGAAAAATTAGAAAAAAGAATAAAAAAATTAGTTAAAAGTGAAGATTTATAATAAAAAAATAGTTAAAAATTTTACAAAAATAGTAAATTGAATATTCTGCATATTCTGCGAAAAGTAGGCAAGCTAAATTAAAAGTGATATAATATAATCAAATAAACATCGGAAAATGTTTTCCTGGCGTTTATAATTTTTGGAGGTGTTTTTATGGCTGTAAAATTTGCTGATCGTATGGAAAATCTTAAAGCTTCTGAAATTCGTGAATTATTAAAGTTAACAGAAAAACCAGAAGTAATTTCATTTGCAGGAGGACTTCCAGCTCCAGAACTATTCCCAGTAGAAGAAATGAAAGAAGTTGCAATTAAAGTTCTTGAAGAAGGTGGAAAACAGGCTTTACAATATGCTGCAACAGAAGGATTTATTCCATTAAGAAAAGCAATTGCAAACAGAATGAATACTAAATTTAATACAGATGTAACATATGAAAATATATTAATAACAAGTGGATCTCAACAAGGATTAGATTTCTCTGGAAAAATATTCTTAAACGAAGGTGATGTAGTATTATGTGAAAGTCCTTCTTATTTAGGAGCATTAAATGCTTTTAAAGCATATGGACCTAAATTTATAGAAGTTCCAACTGATGAAAATGGAATGATAATGGAAGAACTTGAAAAAATACTTGAAACTACAGAAAATGTTAAGATGATTTATGTAATTCCAGATTTTCAAAATCCAACAGGAAGAACTTGGCCTGTAGAAAGACGTAAAAAATTCATGGAAATAATAAATAAATATGAAATACCAGTATTAGAAGACAATCCATATGGAGAATTAAGATTTGAAGGAGAAATACTACCTTCGCTAAAAGCTATGGATGAAAAAGGACTAGTAATATTCTTAGGAAGTTTCTCTAAAATATTCTGTCCAGGATTTAGAATTGGTTGGGTAGCAGCTAATAAAGAAATATTAGAAAAATACATTATGATAAAACAAAGTGCAGACTTACAAACATCTACAGTAGGACAAAGAGAAGTTGCTAAATTTATGGAAATTTATGATTTAGATGCGCATGTAGAAAAAATAAAAGATGTTTATAGAAAGCGTAGAAATTTAATGCTTGAAACAATGAAAGCAGAATTTCCAGAAGGATTAAAATATACTTACCCAGAAGGTGGATTATTTACTTGGGTTGAACTTCCAAGCAATATAGATGCTAAAGATGTTATGGCTAAATGTTTAGAAAATAATGTTGCATTTGTTCCAGGAGGGTCATTCTTTCCTAACGGAGGTAAAGATAATACATTTAGATTAAATTATTCTAATATGACTGAAGAAAGAATTGTTGATGGTGTAAAAAGGCTTGCTAAAGTTTTAAAAGAGTTTATATAAAAAAGTAGGAGTGGATGAAACCACTCCTTTTATTGTAAGGGGGAGATTGGGATGAAAAATATTAAGTTGTGGGGGCTATCTACTTATATAATTACCATGTTTTAAATAATATATACATTATTTTTAACTAAATTAGAAATTTTATAAAAAGTCAAAAATAATCTATATATTATTTGACTTTTTATAAAATTAGTGATAAAATCTTAAAATGTGAGCTTAGTCTCATTTCTCTGCCCTATTAAATTAGGGCCGTTTAAGTCCAAAGGGAGGTGAATTATAATGAAAAAGTATGAATTAATTTATGTATTAAAACCAAACGTAGAAGAAGAAGTAAAAGAGCAATTACAAAACAAGGTTAAGAACATAATTGAATCAGCAAATGGACAAGTTGATAAAGTTGATGTATGGGGTAACAAAAAATTAGCTTATCCAATACAAAAGTTTACTGAAGGATACTATGTATTAGTGAACTTTACAGCTAATGCAGATGTACCAAAAGAAATCGAAAGAAATTTAAGAATTACTGAAAATGCAATAAGACATATGATTGTTAATATTGAAGAGTAATAGTATTTATTTAGGTGGTGTTTTTATGAATAGTGTTGTTTTGGTGGGTAGGTTAACTAAAGACCCAGAACTTAGGTACATTCCAGGAACAGGAAGACCAGTAGCCACCTTTTCAATAGCAGTCAATAGAGCTTTTGTTAATAAAGAAGGAAAAAGAGAAGCGGATTTCTTTAATATAGTAGTCTGGGGTAAACCAGGAGAAAACTGTGCTAATTATCTTTCTAAAGGAAGGTTAGTATCTGTTAGAGGATCAATTCAAAATAGAAGTTATGAAACTCAAACTGGAGAAAGAAGATATATTACAGAAATAGTTGCAGATAGAGTAGAATTTTTAGAGTCAAAAGGCAGATCAGAATCTGCTAGTCCGGCTGGAAATGACTTTGAAAAAAGTTTTGAGCCGGTAGGACTTGATTCAGAAGGTTTCCAGGCGTTAGATGATGATGATATTCCATTTTAGGAAAAGGAGGGAAGCTTTATGGTAAATAAAAGAAGACGTCGTAAGAGAAGAGTGTGTAGTTTTTGTGCTGACAAAAACGCTAAAATAGATTATAAAAACACAGGTAAATTGTCTAAGTACATCACAGAAAGAGGTAAAATATTACCTAGAAGAATTTCTGGAACATGTGCTAAACATCAAAGGGAATTAACTACAGCTATAAAGAGAGCTAGAAATATAGCCCTTTTACCATATACAATAGACTAATAAAAACGAGCCTTTTGGCCAATGTCATTAAGTTAATCAAATAATGATGTGAAAAAAATGAGGAAATTGAAAGGATATAACTTTCAATTTCCTCATTTTTTTATGAAATAGCTTTTTTAAGCATGGCAATTAGACAGAGAGGTCCTCTGTTTTAAAAAGATTCATATTTTCTAGTTTTTAGGATACCCTATATAAGAAGCTTACTGACGATTTGGTTCTGACTTTGCGGTGGTCTTTTCTTCCATTTCGTACAGGTAAAATATTCTTTTGAATAAGAGCTTCAACATTAGGTGGTGGTATATGACCTTTCCATTTGAAATATTGCATACATATTGCTATGGCCATTGTGAAATT
>NZ_FRAE01000019.1 GCF_900142235.1 Tepidibacter formicigenes DSM 15518
TTTAGGCTATTTCCACCAATGGATAATAAAATGCGTAGCATTTCTTTAAAATCTAGCTTTCTTTTTCTTGTAAAATCCTTTTGTGGATTTTTACAAAAGAAATAAGAGTATGTATCCATTTCTAAGAGTATTTTATCTAAATTTCCTTTAATTAAGTCTGCATATTTGTTCATGTGGGAACCTCCTTAATTTTATACTTCCAAGGAATTCACCATAAAATTCATCATATTTGTCAAATTTTTTTGAATAGAAAAAAAGAACAGGGTATGATTTCATACTCTGTTCTTTGATAACCGCCTTCGGCGATGTCTTAACTTAATGACATTGGTTATATAACAGTCCTTTTTCCTGATATAGCACTTATTTCTGAAAATTTAGAGTTTGGATAAGGTTTTGAATATTGACAAAAATCAACCTTGATGATAACATATATAAAAAGAAGTCGAATCATAAAATATATTTTATAAAATTTAATATGTTCGGATGAAAATAGCAGGATGCAAACTGTTATTGGACGAGCCTCTGGAGAGACTCGGTATGAGCACCGAAGGGGAGAAGCTGACATAATATGAACATTCTTAAATAGCGAAACTCTCAGGTAAAAGGACAGAGGATATATTCTAATAAGAGTATATTTTAAACCAGAGGTCAAATCTTAAGATTTGGCTTTTTTTATTTTTGAAAATAATTTAAGGGAGGAATCACATGAGTCAATTGGTAAGTACTTTGAATGGACTAATTTGGAGTAATGCACTAATAATTTTATGTTTAGGAGCAGGGATTTATTTTTCTTTATCAACTCGTTTTTTACAAATTCGTCATATTAAAGAAATGGTAAAATTACTATTTGGAGGTTCTAGTTCAGAACAAGGGGTATCATCATTTCAGGCATTTGCTTTATCAGTTTCAGGTCGTGTTGGTACAGGTAATATTGCTGGGGTTGCTACTGCAATTGCCATGGGAGGACCAGGAGCACTATTTTGGATGTGGGCTATTGCATTTTTAGGTGCAGGGTCTGCTTATGTTGAGTCAGTTTTAGCACAAATTTATAAAATTGAGCAAGATGGTGAATATCGTGGAGGACCTGCATACTACATTGAAAAAGGATTAGGTGTTAAATGGTATGGTGTTACATTTGCTGTTGCAACTATAATTGCCATGGGATTCTTTTTACCAGGAGTTCAATCAAACAGTATTGCTTCAGGAGTTGAAAATGCATTTGGTATTAATCCATTTATTACTGGTATTGTAATAATTATATTTTTAGGAATGATAATATTTGGTGGAGTTAAGCGTATTAGTAAGGCGGCAGAAATAATAGTACCATTTATGGCTGCTGGATATATTTTAATTGCGTTAATAATAATTGTATTAAATATTACTAAATTACCTGACGTTATTGCATTAGTTTTTAAAAGTGCATTTAGCTTTGAACCAGCTTTTGCAGGTATAGTAGGTATGGCAATTTCTTGGGGAGTAAAACGTGGAATCTATTCAAATGAAGCAGCTCAAGGTACAGGACCACAAGCAGCAGCTGCTGCTGAGGTTGATCACCCAGCTCAACAAGGTTTAGTTCAAGCATTTTCAGTATATATAGATACATTATTTGTGTGTTCGGCAACTGGATTTATGATTTTAATTACAGGAATGTATAATGTTTATGATAAAGCTGGTGGATTTATAGTAAATAATTTAGACAATGTTGAGATAGGACCAGCATATACTCAAAAGGCTGTTGAAAGCGTTTTCCCTGCCTTTGGTAGTCAGTTTGTAGCTATAGCTTTATTATTCTTTGCGTTTACTACATTAATGGCTTACTACTATATTGCTGAAACAAATGTTGCTTATTTAATTCAAAAGAGTGGAAATAAAAAATTACTAATTAATGCATTGAGATTTGCTTTGTTAGGTTCTACTTTTTATGGTACAATAAAAACAGCTGAATTAGCATGGGGATTAGGTGATATAGGTGTTGGTTTAATGGCATGGCTGAATGTTATTGCTATATTACTTTTAAGAAAACCTGCATTTAAAGCTCTTAAAGACTATGAAGAACAAATAAAATCTGGCAAAGATTTAAAATTTGATCCTATAAAACTAGGAATTAAAAATGCTGATTTCTGGATAAAAGATAAAAAATCAAAAGAAGTTCGTTAAATACATTAATGTAAAAGGACTGCATAATTGCAGTCCTTTTTGCTATTCTACTTCTTTTTTAAATTCTTCAATACCAACTCTATCTATATAGGATCCTAATCTTTCATGTTTTTTAGCATTTTTTGCATATACTTTAACTATTTTATCTATTATTGGAAATAAATCTTCTTCATCAATATTTTCAAATAATGTATCTCCTATTCTAGGTTTTATACCACCTTTTCCACCTACTTGTATTTTAAAACCTTTTGCAGTACCCATAATTCCTATATCTCTAAAGTGATTTTCTGAACAAGAGTTTGGACATCCACTAACACCTATTTTTAACTTGTTTGGAAGATTCATTCCATGATATAAATTATCTAGCTTCATTCCAACACCAACTGAGTCTTGTTGACCTCTTTTACAGAATGTAGTTCCAGGGCAAAATTTTACACTTCTTACACATAAACCAATTGCAGCACCTGGTTTCATATCTAAATCATTCCAAACATTGTCTAAATCTTCTTCTTTTAAACCTACTATTGCAATTCTTTGTGAAGATGTTAATTTTAAAGCTTGAGCATTGTACTTATCTGCAACATCTGCAATTTTTCTTAGAGTATCTGAAGTTACTAAACCACCTGGAAGATGAGGTGCTATTGCATAAGTCTCCTTATCTCTTTGAAGAACTGCTCCTTTTTCTAATAAATCTTTTGTAGCCATAAAAAAACCCCTTTCATATAAATTATTTTTATTATTACAATGTATAGTATTCCCACTAAATATTCGCTGAAACATAAAATTTTTATAAAATTTCAATTAAAATGTAAAACTAAGTTTAATCCTAGGATAAAAGTAACATAAAAACTAATATATGTTTTTAATGTAGTAAAATTTTGAGACTGTGATATAATTATATCTAGATATAAATTTTTGGGAGTGTGATATATTTTGGATCTGAGTAGTTTGTGGCAATTTTTAGTATTATTTTTATTACTAGGAATATCATCTTTTTTTTCAGCATCAGAAACTGCTTTAATGTCTTTAAGTAAAATAAAAATAAGACATATGAAAGAAGAAAACATTAAAGGAGCAGATGTAGTAAGTAAATTAATTGAAAATCCAAATAAATTATTAGGAGCTATACTTGTAGGCAATAATGTTGTAAATATAGGTGCATCAGCACTAGCTACATCTTTATTTATAAAGCTTTTTAAAGAAAACGGAGCAGCAATTGCAACTGCTTTTATGACAATACTTGTTTTAATATTTGGAGAAATAACTCCTAAATCATTAGCTGCACAAAAATCAGAAGAAGTTTCTTTAAAGGTTTCAAAGCCTATATCTTTTATAGTTATTATTCTTAATCCTATTGTAATTGTATTCAATTATTTATCAAAAATTATAATTAAACTATTTGGTGGAAATCCAGATGCTCATCAACCATTCATAACAGAAGAAGAATTAAGAACAATGGTAGATGTAGGCCATGAAGAGGGAGTACTTGAAGTTGAAGAAAAAGAAATGATACAAAATGTATTTGAGTTTGGAGACTTACAAGCAAAAGATGCAATGATTCAAAGAACTGATGTAGTAGCTATTGATATCGAATCAACATATGATGAAATAGTTGAAATATTTAAGAAAGACCATTTTTCAAGAATGCCAGTGTATGAGGGAAATATTGATGATATAATAGGAATACTAAATGTAAAAGATTTAGTATTTGTTGAAAAGGATAAACAAAATTTTGATATAAAAACTTATGTTAGAGAACCTTTTTTTACATTTGAATTTAAAAAAATTACAGAATTATTTAAAGAAATGAGAGAAGAAAAAGTTCATATGGCAATAGTTCTTGATGAGTATGGAGGAACTGCTGGAATTGTTACTATGGAGGATTTATTAGAAGAAATAGTAGGAGATATTGAAGATGAATACGATGAAGAAGATGATGAAATACAAATTATAAATGAAAATGAATATATAGTAGATGGAAGTGCTAGAATAAATTTAGTAAATGAAATTGTAGGAACAAATATTGAATCAGAAGAATTTGATTCAATTGGAGGAGTTTTAATAGGTCAATTAGGAAGACTTCCAGAAGAAGGAGAAGTAGTAGAATACGATAATATTAAATTTATAGTTGAAAGCATAGATAAAAATAGAATAAAAACTATAAGAATGTTTATATAGTTTTTACAAAATAGAATCCAAAATATAAAGGATTCTATTTTTATTTTTTGAATATATAAAAGCTAAAAAGTAGATACTATGTGCAAAATGATTAATTAAGGTGATTATTATGTTCAATAAAGCTTTTATAAAAGATTTAAAAAAATCATTAATTTTTATATTAATATACTCAATAGTATTTATAATATTTTCTATAACTATATCATATACATTTCCCTTTTTAATAGCTCTTTTAATATCGACAATTATAAGACCTTGTACTGATTTTTTAAAAAATAAACTTAAAATAAAAAGGGAAATAGGAGCAATTATATGTACCTTATTAGTAATAATGTTAATGTTTTTTAGTTTGATAATACTTTTATATAATATAGCTGGTCAGTCAAAAGCAATTTTAAATTCAATACCAGATATGAGTACAATACATAATTATATAGATGGACAGATATATAAATTAAATGGTTTTGATTCTAATTTAGTACAAAAACTGCAAAATCAAATAGCTTATTATACTTCAAGTATATTTGATACAGGAGTTAAAATAATAAATAAAGCAGTTTACTTAGCAATAACAGTTCCAGCTATAATAGTAATTATATTTGTAACATTAATTGCTATATATTTTTTCTCAAGAGATATAGAAAAGATAGAAGAAAATTTTTTTTCTATTTTTTCAAATGAAGGAAAAGAAAAATCTAAAGAAATTTTAAGACAAGCCAATCATATGTTTTTTGGATATATGAAAGCATATTTTATTTTAATAGGAATAGGATTTATTTTTTCATTGATTGGGCTTTCTATATTAAAAGTAAAATATGCATTGATGCTAAGTTTTTTAGCAGCTATATTTGATATAGTTCCAGTGCTTGGAATAGCAATAATCTATTTTCCTTTAGCTATATTTTATTTTATAAATAAAAAGTTTATGTTAGCTATAGGAGTGATAATTCTTTTTGCTATAGTTACTATAGTAAGAGAATTATTAGAGCCAAAGCTCATTTCAGAGTCAGTGGGAATACATCCAGTAACAGCCCTAGCTGTAATATTTATAGGCCTTAAAGCTTATGGTTTTTTTGGTATGATGTATTTAATATTATTAGTTGTTTTTTATAAAATATTTAAAAACGTAGATATACTTTAAAAAATAAATATATAAAAAAATATTTTTATGAGTACAAAAAAATGGTAGAATATAAATGAAAAGGTTTTTTGGGAGGGATATATTATGACAAATGTTTTAGAAAGATTTTTGAAATATGTAAAATATGATACAAAGGCTGATGAAAATTCTAATACTTGTCCTAGTACTAATAGTCAAATTGAATTTGGTAAGGATTTAGTAGAAGAGTTAAAATCAATAGGAATGAGTGATGTAACTATTGATGAAAATGGATACATAATGGCAACACTTGAAGCAAATACTGATAAAGAAGTAGATACAATTGGATTTATAGCTCATATGGATACATCTCCAGATATGAGTGGTGCTAATGTTAATCCTAAAATAGTTGAAAATTATGATGGTAAAGATATAGTATTAAATGAAGAAAATAATATTATATTATCACCAAAAGATTCTCCTGAGCTTTTAAATTACATAGGAAAAAATTTAATAACTACAGATGGAACAACTCTTTTAGGAGCAGATGATAAGGCTGGTATTGCAGAAATAATAACAGCAATGGAGTATTTAATTAATAATCCTCAAATAAAGCATGGAAAAATAAGAGTAGGATTTACTCCAGACGAGGAAATAGGAAGAGGTGCTGACAAGTTTGACGTAGAAAAATTTGGAGCTAAATATGCCTATACTTTAGATGGAGGAGAAATTGGAGAACTTGAATATGAAAACTTTAATGCAGCAGCTGCGGTTATTACTGTAAAAGGTAAAAATGTTCATCCTGGATATGCAAAGGATAAAATGAAGAATGCACTTTTAATAGGTATGGAACTGAATGATATGCTTCCAAAAGATGAAATACCATCAAAAACTTGTGATTATGAAGGATTTTATCATTTAAATGATTTTAATGGTAATGTAGAAGAGTGCAAAATGATTTATATAATAAGAGAGTTTGATAGAAATAAGTTTGAAGAAAGAAAAGAATTAATGAAAAGTATAGTTGAAAAAATTAATGAAAAATATGGTGATAAAACTGTAATACTCGATATGAAAGATCAGTATTATAATATGAAGGAAAAAGTAGAGCCAGTTAAGCATATAGTTGATATTGCAGAAGAGGCTATGAAAGAAGTTGGGATAACTCCTAAAGTAAAACCTATAAGAGGAGGTACAGATGGAGCTAGGCTTTCTTTTATGGGACTTCCAACACCTAATATATTTGCAGGTGGACATAATTTCCATGGCAGATATGAATATATACCAACTTTTTCTATGGAGAAAGCAGTTGAGCTTATAGTTAAAATAATACAAAAATATGAACAAAAATAAATTAATGAAAAATCAAATCTCGTATTATTTAATATGAGATTTGATTTTTTATTTGAATTTTAAATATATTGTTTAGAAAATTATAAAATTTTGCAAAAAAATGATATAATAATATATACATACTAAAGAAGGGAGAATCATAAAATGAGTTTTTTTAAAAATATTTTAGAATTTGTTAATAATATAAGCTTAAATACTCTTGTCAAAAACCTAAATATGTATGTATTATATTATTATATAATTATAAATTTTTATGGATTTATATTAGTTGGCCTTGATAAAAGAAAAGCAAGAAGAAGACAGTTTAGAACTAGAGAAGTTAGGTTTTTTATAACTTCATTTATAGGTGGAGCTTTAGGTGTAGTTATGGGAATGACGGTTTTTAGGCATAAAACACAAAAGAGTAGCTTTTATAAAGGAATTCCAGCAATATTCTTGTTAAATATAATAAGTTTATTATATTTATATAAATATATTATTTTTTAATTAATTTCAAAATAGGGGGTAGAAGTATGTATGCTTTATTTTTAGTTCTAAATAAATTAGATAAGCTAGATGATATACTAGATATATTTTATCATCTAGGACTAGGGGCTACAGCTATAGACAGTGAAGGAATGGGGAAGGTACTACTTGAACATGATGTTGATATTCCTATATTTTCAGGTATAAAAAAACTTATAGAGGGTCATAAGCCTTATAATAAAACTATAGTAAGTGTAATAAGAGATGGATCTGTACTTAGAGAAGCAGTAGATAAGATTAAGAAAGAGCTTAACTATATAGAAAAGCCAGGAGTAGGGTTTTTATTTGTAGTCCCAGTTATAGAATGCCATGGTTTTGGTGTTGATGAAATGAAATAATAAAGTCCTGTATTGTATCTTGGATACAATACAGGACTTTATTATTTCATAGTTATTTCTTTTATAACAGAATTGTTATTTATATTAATAAGTTTAATACTATTATCTTCTATTAAAGCTACAGAGTGAATTTCATCTTTAGGAAGAGATGTACTACCTGGATTTAGAACTATTAAATCCTCATATTTATACAACTCTTTAATATGAGTATGCCCTGATATAAATATATCAGCTCTATAATTTTTTGCAATTTTAATTAAATCTTCTTTAGATTTTTTGTAGCCATGGCATAAAAATATTTTAAGGCTACCTAGTTGAGTAAAAACATAGGGTGCTTGTATTGGGTGGTTTATAACCATTTGATCTACATCACAGTCACAGTTTCCTCTAGTAAATATTAAATTATTTAATGAGTTAATTTTGTTTGCTAATTCTTTTGGGTTATAGCCATCAGGAAGAGGATTTCTCGGACCGTGATAAAGTATATCTCCTCCATGAAGAATATAATCACAATCGCCTAAAATATTAAGAGCTTTTTCAAAAAAAGTTAAGCTACCATGAGTGTCACTAATAATACCTATTTTCATTTGTATACCTCCTATAAAAATTTTTCAGATACTTTGCTCCAAAATTCATAATTTTTAAGCCTTAAAAGTTTTACTTTAAATTTAGAAGATTTTACACTAATTTTAGTTATTTCATTATATTTATGTTCAATACCATCGTTTACTATCAAAATAGAATTTTCAAATCTATATTCAGGACTTACATTTACAACAGAATCATGTGATAAAATTATACTAGAAGTAAATGACCTATAAGCGTTAGTGTTTATAGGTGCAAGTGGAGTTATTTGAATCAATTTTAAATGTGGATCAACAATACTCCCACCCGCAGAATAATTATATGCAGTAGAGCCCATAGGAGTTGAAACTATAATTCCGTCTCCACTAAACCTTTCTATAAAATTATTATTTACACTTATGTTTAAGTGAATAGTTCTAGATACATCTCCTTTTATTACAATTTCATTTATAGCTAAAGATTCAATACAGGTGTTTCTTGTACATATAGATGTTTCTATAGGATTTATTTCTTGTATGTAATAATCATTACTCAAATATGAATCTATAAAATTATTTATTTCAAATGGATGAAGTTCCTGAAAAAATCCTAAATGCCCTGTATTTATACCTATTATAGGAATTTTAGGAAAATTATATTCATGAACTGTTCTTAAAAAGGAACCATCCCCCCCTATGCAAATTATAAGTTCTGCATCATAACTAAATTCATCTGGAACCTTAAATCCTAGAGATTCTAATCTTGTTTTTAGAAGTTTTGCTGTATTTTGAGACTTTGTATATTCATTAGCAGTTATATTTATTATTCTATTCATAACAATCTCTCCTTTATACCCTATACATATTATATCATAAATGCAAAAATCTAATAACTTGCCTACTTAAAATATAAATAATATAATACTTTTGATAGAGTATTATATATGGACTAAGTTAATGTCTATATAGAAGGAGGAAATATTTTGTTAAGTAAAGAAAATCAAAAACATAATTTAATTTCATATGAAATTGAAGATGATGTATTAACTCTTAAGGAAGTTCTTTTAGATAAGTTAAATATGTCAGTTAGATTTATATCTAAAATAAAAAAAGATAAAAGTATATTTGTAAATGGGCAGTTTAAAAGGCTTAACTACGAGGTAAAAAAAGGAGATTTAATAAAAATAAAAATAAAAGAAGATCCTAATAATTTTGAGTGTGAGAATTTAAGGATTAATGTTTTATATGAAGATTTTGATATTATATTAGTAAACAAGCCTCCATTTATGGTAGTACACCCTACTAAAAGTCACCCAAAAGGAACACTTGCTAATGGGCTTATGTTTTATCTAAGAGATAAAAAGGAAAAGCCTAGAATAAGATTTGTAAATAGGCTTGATATGAATACATCTGGACTTTTAGTAGTAGCTAAAAATGCTTATGCACATCACATACTATCAGAGGATATGAGTAAGAACTTAGTTACTAAAAAATATTTAACTATAGTAAAGGGAGTAGTTAAAAAAGATTTTGGTACTATAGATGCTCCTATATATAGACCAAGTGATGATAGTATAAAAAGAATAGTACATGAAAATGGACAAAAATCTATAACTCATTTTAAAGTGATAGATAGGTTAAAAGATGCAACTGTAATAGAAGTGATTCTTGAAACTGGAAGAACACATCAAATAAGAGTCCATATGAATTATATAGGACATCCAATAATAGGAGATGAACTTTACGGATATGTAGACGAAAATCTAATAAAAAGACAAGCACTTCATGCTATTGAACTTGAGTTTAAACAACCTAGAACAAAAGAAAACCTAAAGTTTAAAGCAGATATACCAGAAGATATGAAAGATTTAATAAAGAAGCTAAAGGAGGATGAAAATGCTAATACATAAATTTATAATTCATGTTTTAGATAAAAATTCTGATACACCGATACTTAATGATTTTGAGGGAGAAATTAATGAAGAAGTAGAAGAGTTATTGGTTAAGCATATAAGTAAAGCATTAAAAGATGATGACTTAAAAAAATGTAAATTTAATGAAGGACCAAATATAGTTAAAGAATGCTGTGAGGAAATAATATATGATGAAATTACTTTTGTAGATAATTCAAAGAAAATAGCAAATGAGATGTTTAAAATCATAAAAAGTAATCAAAATATTTCTTCTTGTGATTTAGTTATATGTTTATACTCTATAGATGATGATAAATATGTAGGGTTATTAAAGCTTGATTATAAAAAGTCATATACTCATTCCATAGAATTTATAGAAGAAAAATTCAAAATTCAAATAGTTCCTAATGAGGTAGGGCTTCCAAGTTCATCTCAAAAGATTAAAAAATGTGCGTTTATAGGATTATCAGGAGTAAATGATGATTATCATTTAGAGGTTTTAGACAGAGATTTAAATAAAAGCTCAGATAAAGAAGGGAACTTCTTTATATCTAATTTCTTAAACTGTGATATTATAATGGACAATAAGGATAAAACAAAAATATTTAGAAATTCAACAGAAAAATGGGTAAAAAACAGTCTTTATGATGATATACAAACAGCAGCAATACTTAGAGAAAATTTAGTAAATACATTAAAGTATAAAGATGAAGTAGATATAAATAACTTTGTAGATGAAGTAATTGAAGATGAAAATTTAAAAGAAAGCTTTATAGAGCATATTTCAAGAGAAGGAATTGAGGAAGATAATTTTACAATAGATAAAGATTGGGTTGAAAAAAAGCTTAAAAAGAAAAATATAAAAACTGATACAGGGTTTGAAATAAAAGGAAATTTAGAGGACTTTGAAGATTATCTTAAATATCAAATGAAACAAAATAGCGATGGAAGTGTAGATATAATAATTAAAAATGTAAAATTTTATGAAGAAAAATAAAGAGGGAAATCCCTCTTTTTTAATTACTTATTATTTTCGATGTAATCACAAATATCTCCTATGTTTTTGAAGTTTTCAGCTTCTTCATCTGGAATTTCAACTTCAAATTCATCTTCAAGAGCCATCATTATTTCAACAGCATCAAGTGAATCTGCTTCTAAATCTTTAATTAAAGAAGTTTCTCTTGTTATAGAATCTACATCGTCAACACCTAGTTGATCAGCTATTATTTCTCTTACCTTTTCAAACATGTATTTACCTCCCTAATAAACTTTTTCAATTGAGTATTTTCAATAGTAGTTTAATATATGTTGAATTATTTTTCAACATTTTTTTTTATAGATAAAATTTATTTTTAAAAATTATATATTAAAATTATTGGAATAACAAGTCCAAATTTGAATATAAATATAATGAAACTACTACAAAGGAGGAAAATTATGAAGAAGTTTATAATTATTTTCAATGTATATCTATTAATTTTCTTTATATTATTAGGCTTTTGTCAGAATACAATATTATTGACAATTAAAGATGTAAAGCCCTATGTGAGAGAAATAAACTTTATAGTAGATGACTATAATAATAATCCCAAATATGTGAAATTAAATAAAGATATTTACTTAAATAGAATAAACAACATAAAAAGTGGATTGTCTAATATAAAAAAGCCTTATGCTTTTGATAAATATTTTAAATACAAAATAATGTCAATTGAAAAACTTCAATTAGTTTTAGAAAATGTTAACAAAGATTCAAGCAATATAAATAAATATGTTCAAGAGTATAATAAGTACAATAATTTAGCACAAAAAGAAAAAGAAAAAATTCTAAAAAGCACATTTATAAGAGTAACACATTTTAACGTATCCTCATATCATAAAAGAGAAGGAGCTAACCTTCAATAATATGAATATAGGGGGTATATAAATGGCTACTAAATTAGGAGATTTATTCCGTGGCGGATGTGGCGGATTTGGAGGATTATTTGGAGATGATGATTCTGGTTTTATATTAATATTATTATTATTAGTACTATTCTGTTGTTGTGATTTTGATTTTGATTTTGGATGTGGTGGAGATAATAGTTTTCTATTTATAATTTTAATATTAATTTTAGTATGCTTCTGCTTCAATGATGGTTGTGGATGCTAAAAAGAGCTAGTATTAATCTAGCTCCTTTTTTATATTAACAAACTTAATGCAAAATTCATATTATATAGCAGAAGGTATAACCTTCAATAAAAAATAGGAGGTTAGGTTATGGGTTGTTTTAAAGACTTTGATGGATGGTGGATAATAGGTTTATTCTTTTTATTTGTATTATTCCAAGATTGTATAGACGATATAGAAATATGTGACTGGATTCCATTTTTAATACTAATATTAATACTTTGTTCATGCAATGAATTTGACTGCTAATTAAAAAAAGAGCTAATTTTAGCTCTTTTTTTAAAAGTAATAACACATTTAATAAGATATTCATAGTATAAAGAAGAAGGTATAACCTTCAAATAAATAAAATAGGAGGTTAGGTTATGGGTTGTTTTAGAAATTTTGATGGATGGTGGATAATAGCATTATTCTTTTTATTTGTATTATTCCAAGATTGTATAGACGATATAGAAATATGTGACTGGATTCCATTTTTAATACTAATATTAATACTTTGCTCATGTAATGAATTTGACTGCTAATTAAAAAAAGAGCTAATTTTAGCTCTTTTTTTAAAAGTAATAACACATTTGATAGAAAATTCATATTATATAGCAGAAGGTATGATCTTCAATAAAAAATAGGAGGTTAGGTTATGGGTTTATTTAAAGACTTTGATGGATGGTGGATAATAGCATTATTTTTCTTATTTGTAATATTCTCAGAAACAATTGAAGACATAGAAATATGCGATTGGATCCCATTCTTAATATTAATATTAATACTTTGTTCATGCAATGAATTCGATTGCTAAAAATCAAAAAATTCTCACATAATTATGTGGGAATTTTTTTTATAAATAATAACACATTTTAAGGTAATTTCATAATATAAAGAAGAAGGTTTAATCTTCAAGTAAAAAAATAGGAGGTTAGATTATGGGTTTATTTAAAGACTTTGATGGATGGTGGATAATAGCATTATTTTTCTTATTTGTAATATTCTCAGATACAATTGAAGACATAGAAATATGTGATTGGATTCCGTTTTTAGTATTAATATTAATACTTTGTGCATGCAATGAATTTGATTGCTGTTAATAAGTAAGAATAAAGAGTTAGTTTAAAACTAGCTCTTTATTTTTTGGTTATTTTAGTGGTATAATAAATACTTGACAATTACGAAGAATATTAAATTTAAATAAGGGAAAAATTCAAAAATAAGAAGGAGTGATACTATGGTTACAATAAAGGATGTAGCTAAAAAAGCTGGAGTTTCTATATCTACAGTTTCAAGAGTTATAAACAATTCAAAACCAGTTAGTAATGAAATAAGACAAAGGGTATTAAAGGTAATTAAAGAGACGGGATATGTTCCAAATCCATTAGCTAGAAGTCTTGTAACTAAGAAAAGTCAATTAATAGGAGTGATAGTTCCTGATATATCTGATTTTTTCATGGGAGAGCTTCTAAATGGAATAGAAGAAGTGGGAAAAATATATGATTATGATATACTTTTATGTAACAGCTACGGAGAACCAGATGAAGAATTAAAGTACATAAATCTATTAAAATCAAAACAAGTAGCAGGAATTATATTTGTATCATGGAAAATGGAAAAAAGGCATGTAGAAGCTATAGAATCTGGAAATATTCCAGCAGTATATATAAGTAAGAATGCTAAAGATTTTGATATTTACTCTGTAAGTATTGATAATTTTAAGGCTTCTTATGAGATGACAAAATACTTAATAGAAAATGGCCATAAAAAGATAGCTTTTATAAAATCTTCTGTACAAGATAGTATAATGGACTCAGATAGATTTAAAGGATATAAAAAAGCTTTAGAAGAAAATAATATAAAATTAGAAGAAACTTTAATTAAAGAAGGAGATTCAACTAGTGAGTCTGGGCATTATCTTATGAATGAAATATTTGAGTTTAAAAATATTCCAGACGCAGTGTTTGCAGCAAATGATGAGGTTGCAGTAGGTGTTATTAACTGCATATTAGATAATGGATATAAAGTTCCAGAAGATATTTCAGTAGCAGGGTTTAATGATATAAAATTAGCATCTTTATATAGACCAAGTCTTACAACCATAAAACAGCCTATATATGATATGGGGGCAGTTTCAATAAGAATGATAGTAAAAATGATAAATGAAGAAGAAATAGGAGATAAAAATATTTATCTGCCTTATAAATTAATTGAAAGACAAAGTGTATCTAAAAAGTAGGTTAAAGCCTACTTCTTTTTTTGATATAATTCTTTAATTATATAACAAATTATCGCTTTAGTGTAGTAAAAAATATACTATATGTACAAAAATATTTTAAAAATAGAGGGAAAATTAGAATGATATAGAATATTTTAAAATATATATAATTTTAAGAAAACTCAAAGGAGGGATAGATTTTGGGAATAATACATATAAATGGAAGCAACCTTTCTATAGAAGATATTATTAATGTTGCAAGAAAAAATCATATTGTAGAGCTTTCAAAAGAGGCTCAAGAAAATGTTATAAAAAGTAGAAAGATTGTAGATAAATTTGTAGATGAAGAAAAAATAGTATATGGAATAACAACTGGTTTTGGAAAGTTTTCTGATGTAGTTATATCAAAAGAAGAAACTAAAATTCTTCAGAAAAATTTAATTATTAGTCATGCTTGTGGAGTAGGAAAACATTTTTCTGAAGATGTTGTAAGAGCTATAATGCTTCTTAGAATTAATGCTTTATCTAAAGGGAATTCAGGAATTAGACTTGAAACTTTAAATACATTAATAGAAATGCTTAATAAAGGTGTTCATCCTATAATACCAGAAAAAGGATCTCTTGGAGCATCTGGAGATTTAGCGCCTTTATCTCATATGGTTCTTGTTATGCTTGGTGAAGGAGAGGCTATTTATAAAGGAGAAAGAATTTCTGGAAAAGATGCTTTAAGTAAAGCTGGTATTTCTCCTGTTGAGCTTACTTCAAAAGAAGGACTTGCGCTTATAAATGGAACTCAAGTAATGACTGCTGTAGGAGCACTTACTATATATGATTCTATAAATTTACTTAAAATGGCTGACATTAGTGCAGCATTAACTATTGAAGCTTTAAATGGTATAATTACAGCCTTTGACGAAAAAGTACATAGTGTAAGACCTCATACTGGACAAATTAATACAGCTAAAAATTTATTAAATATACTAAAACAAAGTAATATGACTACTAAACAAGGTGAAATTAGAGTTCAAGATGCTTATACTTTAAGATGTACACCTCAAATACATGGAGCAAGTAAGGATGCTATAGATTATGTTAAGAAAAAAATTGATATAGAAATAAATTCTGCTACAGATAATCCTCTTATATTTCCTGATAAGGAAGAAGTTATATCAGGAGGAAATTTCCATGGCCAGCCAATGGCTTTAAGTTTTGATTTCTTAGGAATAGCCCTAGCTGAAATTGCAAATGTTTCTGAACGAAGATTAGAAAGACTTGTAAATCCAGCATTAGGAGGTCTTCCAGCATTTTTAACACAAAAAGGAGGATTAAACTCTGGATTTATGATAGTTCAATACTCAGCAGCATCTCTTGTTTCTGAAAATAAAGTTTTAGCACATCCAGCAAGTGTCGACTCAATTCCATCATCAGCAAATCAGGAAGACCATGTATCTATGGGTACAATAGCTGCTAGAAAAGCAAGAGAAATACTAGAAAATACAAGAAAGGTTTTAGCAATGGAAATACTTGCAGCAGCTCAAGGGATAGACTTACAAGAAAATAAAGGACTTGGAAAAGGAACAAAAATAGCATATGAAATAATCAGAAATCATATTGAAAAAATAGTTGATGATGTGATTATGTACAAAGAAATAGAGAAATGTGAAGAATTAATAAAATCTAATATTATAGTCGAAAGTATAGAAAAGGAAATAGGTAATCTTTGTTAGAAATATAGAAGGTGTAGTTTTTATTAAAACTATGCCTTTTATTTATTTTTTGAAAAATATAAAATATAAATAAGATAATAAAAAGGAAAAAGAGGGATTGGTATGGAGATTATAAATGTAAAACTATTTGATACACCAGTTGTATATAAAAATAATGAAAGAATTTATTTTCCTTATAAAAAATCAGAAGCTTTATTTTATTATCTTGTTGTAAACAAGCAAGCTACTAGAGAAGAATTAGTTAATCTTTTTTGGGGAGAAACAGAAGAGAGCACAGCTAAGAAAAATTTAAGAAATGCTATGTATCAAATAAGAAAAATATTTGATATGGATATTGTAATATCTCCTCAAAAATCTGTTGTTATCCTAAATTCTAAAATTAAATTAGAATCAGATTTAGATAGTTTTTTAAATAATGAAAATATATTTTTGGAAAACAATTATGGAGAATTTTTAAAAGGGTTTATAGTAAAAAATAGTGAAGCTTTTGGATGGTGGATAAGTAAAAAAAGACAGGAATATAAAGATATGTATATATATAAACTTCATAATAAAATAAAATATTTTTTAGATAAGAAGGAATACGATAATGCTCAAAAAATCGCAAAAATTTTAATTAGTGAAGATGAATTTGATGAAAGAGCATATAGAATAATAATGGATATTTACTGTAAACAGGGTTTTTTTAATAAAGCTATAGATACATATAACAAATTATCGGAAGTGCTTAAAAATGAATTAGAAGTTACTCCTGATATTAAAACTAAAGAAATTTATGATCAAATAATAAATATGAAAAGTACAAAGCAAGAAGAAAATAAAAATAATAATGAAGATCTTTTTTTTGGAAGAGAAAAGGAATTGAAATTTTTAAAATATAATTACAATAAATTTTTAACCTCTAAAGAAGGAAAATCTGTATTAATCATAGGGGAAGCTGGAATAGGAAAAAGTAAATTAAAAGATATATTTATAAATAATGTAAACAAAAAAGAAATATATTTAATAGATGCAATCTGTTATCAAGCAGAAGAAAACTATATATTAAAGCCATGGAACAGTATATTTTTCACATTATCTAATATCATAAAAAAAGAAAAAATAAATATACCAATTTTATGGAAAGAATTAATTTCTCATGTATTTCCTGTATTTAATTTAGAAGATAAGAATATAAACATAAATACTATAGAAAATATAGACTCTTTAAAATATCAATCAATAGAAAATGCTATTATATCTTTATTTAAAAATTTAGCTCAAAGGAAAAAAATATTATTAGTATTTGATGATATTCAATGGATGGACAAAACAAGTTTATCTCTTTTACAAAGTTTAATTATAGATGATAAAGAAAACAATATAATTTTTATAGGAAATCTTAGAAATTCATATGAACATAAAATTGATAAATTTATTGCTTTAATGGCAAAATTCAATAAAATAGAAAAAATAAAACTAAATAGATTTAACAAAAAAGAAGTTGAAGAGTTTTCTAAACTATTACTTCCAGAATATGAAATTAACAATTTTCTTAGTGAAAAAATTTATAAAGAAAGTGAAGGAAATATATTTTTTCTTATTGAGATTTTGAACACATTAAAAAATCAAGGAAATATAAATTTTATGTCATCTAAAATTCAAGACATATTAAAAAGTAGATTTATAGATATTTCTGATGATGCAAGAAAAATTTTAAATATAGCTTCTTTGTTTTTTGAAGGATTTACTATTAATATATTAAAGCTTATAATAGGAAAAGATGAACTGGATATTATGGATATAATAGAAGAATTAGAAAATAAATTTATTATTAAAGAAATAATCAGTGAAGATGAAATCAAATTTACATTTACTCATCAAAAGCTTAGAGAATATATATATATGAATCAATCTGCGGCTAGAAGAAAAATACTTCATAATAAAATAGGACTTATACTTGAGAAAAGTTTGAAAAATGATACTAGTGACAGAATAATGTACTCTAAACTTATATATCATTTTTCTAATGGTGGTAATAAGATAAAGAACTTAGAATATACTATTAAAAATATTAAATCTTATTTAGACTTTACTCATGAGCTTTTTCCTATAGAAAATAAAGAAATATCTATAAATAATTTACATATTAATGAAGAAGATATACAAAAACATTTTGAAAATATAGAACAAATATTAAACAGTATTGATTATAAACATGATAGTGAAATAATAAATCTGTACATATTGTTTTTTTATATGAAAGGTAGATATTTAATAAGAGAAGGTGAGTATGAAAAAGGAATTTACTGTATACAAGATGTAATAAGAAAATCAATAAATATTAAAAACTATAATTACATATTAGAGTGTTATAAACAGATGATTTATTACTGTATTCAAACATATAATTTAGATATGATAGATAAATATATAAATGAATCCTTAATTATAGCAAAAGAAAAAAATATTAAGCATGAAGTAGGGATATTATTTCGCCTTAAGGGACTTAGTTGTATTATGTCTTGTGAATATGAAAAAGCACAAGAGTTTTTGAATGAATCAATAAATATCTTTAATTCAATAAACAAAATATATGGAAATTATTCTTTAAATATTGCTGCAGCATATAATTATATTGGAGAAATAAATAGACGTAAGAAGAATTTTTTAGATTCTATAAAATATTATGATAAAGCTATAAGTATTTGTGAAAATGAAAAAATAATAGGAGGATTAAGTTTATTCAATACAAATGCAGCTCAGGCGTCATTTGACATGAAGGAATATAAACTAGCTAAAAAATATTTAAAAAAAGCAATTGATTTATATAAAGAAATAGATTCATTGTGGGGTAGATCTATATGTAATGGATATATGTCTATTGTAAGTCTAATAGAAAATAATTATAAAGATTCTTTATACTATTTAAAAGAAGCACAAAAATATAGTAAAAAGCTTAAAAGTCCTTATGAACAAGGAATTGTATGTAGAGTAGAAGCTCAAATAAAAATAGAAATCAGTAAAAATGAAAAATTACATAATATGTTTTCAGAGTATTTACCTTTAACGTATGAAGATTATTGTGATAAGGGAATAGAGTTACTAAAAAGAATAAATGGATGTTATGAAATAGAGATACTTAAAAACTTAAAAACAAATTTATAGTTTGTTTTTTTGGTGGGGGGAAATATATGGCTAGAAGATTAAAAAATAATTACAATTCTATAGAATCAGAAATTGATAATTTTTTTAAAAATATGCAAGAAAATAAAGTAATATCAACAGGAATTAATAATTTTGACCAGATATTAAATGGAGGAATATTAAATGGACTTTATGTTATAGGATCAATGCCTAGCTTTGGAAAAACTGATTTTATAAATCAAATAGCAGATAATATAGCAAAACAGGGATATGATATATTATTTTTTTCTTATCAAATGAGAAGGGAAGAATTGATTTTAAGAAGTTTATGCAGAAAAATATTTTTATTAAATCCTAAAAAAAACAGAAATATAGAAACTATAAATATAATGAGAAAAGAATGTGATGAGAATTTAATGAAGCAAGGATTAGAATATTACAAAAAAAATATATCTAAAACTATGTTTATTATTGAAGGGGATTTTAAAACAGGAGTCAAGGAAATAAAAGACAAAGTAGAAAGGCATATAAGATTAAGGCAAAAAAAACCTGTTGTTATTATTGACTATTTACAAGCTATAAAGCCTCTAGATTTTAAAATGTCAGACAAACAAAAAAATGATTACAATTTATTAGAACTTAAAAAAATTGTTAAAGACTTTAATATTCCCATATTATGCTTATCCTCTCAAAGTAGAGATAGATATCTTAAACAAGCTTATTATGACAGTTTTAAAGATACAGGAAATATTGAAGATGTAGCAGATATAGCTGTGTATTTACAGTTTAAAAATTTAGCAGAGCAATTTAGGAGTGGGACTGAGGTTGAAAAAATAAGAAAAGCTTATGAATTAAAAAATCAATATCCAAGAAAATTAGAGCTTTTATTATTAAAAAACAGAAATGGACTAGATCACAATATAGATTATCTTTATTATTATTATAAAAATAATTATTTTTCAAGTGATAGAATAAAAGAGGGAATTTAATATATTAAAAAAGGTGATTGTAAAAATCATCTTTTTTTGTGCAATTAAAAAATTTTCAATTTTTATATTTTTTATATTGCAATTTTAGAAAAAGTTGATATAATAAAAATAAAATATGAACAAGTATTCATATGAACAAATAATAAAATGGGGACTAAGGAGGATTATATGCATATAGAAAATTGTTGTAAAGGACTTGACGATAAGACTCTCAAAGAAATCAAAGAAAAAATGCCAAAGGAAGAAGCACTATATTTACTTTCTGATTTTTTTAAGGTTTTTGGAGATAGTACAAGAATAAAATTAATCTATGCTTTGTTTAATGGAGAAATGTGTGTTGGAACTATTGCTAATTTATTGGATATGAGTCAATCTTCAGTTTCTCATCAGTTAAGAATTCTAAGAAATAATAGACTAGTAAAAACGCGAAAGGAAGGAAAATTAGTTTATTATTCTCTAGATGATAAGCATGTTGAAGCTATTTATCAGATGGGGTTAGATCATATTATGGAAAAGGAAGTGAAATGATATGAAAGAAGAAGTATTAAAAAATAAAGGTGGTTGAGGTTGTAACAGCGGCTGTGGAACAGCTAAAGAAAATCATAACCACCATGATCACAGTCATGATGTAAGTAAAAAAGATTTAATAGAGTTAATCTTAGGAGCAGTCATTTTTGCATGTGCAATTTTTATTAATGGTGGCCAAGGGCTTCAACTTGGATTATTTTTAGTTGCATATGTAATAATAGCTAGAAATATAGTATTTGATGCTGTTAAAGGAATATTATCAGGTCAATTATTAGATGAAAACTTTTTAATGGCAATAGCGTCAGTTTCAGCCTTTTTAATAGGGGAATATCCAGAGGCAGTTGCAGTTATGTTATTTTATCGACTGGGAGAGATATTTGAGCATATGGCAGTAAATAAATCAAAAAATTCAATTACTGCACTATTAGATATTAAACCAGAGTTTGCTAATTTAAAAGTGGAAAATAGTTATAAAAAGGTTTCTCCAGATGAAATTAGAATTGGAGACATTATTTTAGTAAAACCTGGTGAAAAGGTTCCTCTTGATGGAATCGTAATTGAAGGTGAGTCTACATTAGATACTTCTGTAATTACAGGGGAATCTATACCAAGGGAAATTGGTATTCATAATGAGGTGTTTAGTGGTTCTATTAATAAGACTGGTGCTTTAACTATTAAAGTTACAAAGGTATTTAAAGACTCAACTGTTTCAAAAATCTTAGATTTAGTTGAAAAGGCAAATGCTCAAAAGGCTAAAACTGAAAAGTTTATTACAAAATTTGCAAGATATTATACTCCAGGAGTTGTAGGTGCTGCAGTATTGTTAGCCATTATTCCACCTATACTTTTAAAACAAGGTTTTTTTACTTGGATGCATAGAGCTGCAATTTTCCTAGTTGTATCTTGCCCATGTGCATTAGTAATATCTATACCATTAGGATATTTTGGTGGAATTGGTGGTGCATCAAGAAATGGAATTTTAATCAAAGGTGGAAACTTTATCGAGGCATTAAAGCAAGTAGATACTGTTGTGTTTGATAAAACTGGAACGCTAACAAAAGGAAGGTTTCATATAAAAGAAATACTAGTAGAAAAAGATTATAATGACAAAGAAGTATTAGAAATTGCAGCACATGTAGAATATTTTTCTAATCATCCAATTGCACAGTCTATTGTTGAAACATATTCTAATGAAATAGATGAATCAAAAGTATCAAATTTAAAAGAGTTATCTGGTAAAGGAATTAAGGCACAATTTGATAAAAAAGATGTTCTTGTTGGAAATAAAAAATTAATGAAAGATAGTGAAATAAATATTCCAAATATTAATCAAAATGGAACTAATATTTATGTAGCTATTGAAGGTAAGTATGTTGGAACTATTATTATTACTGATGAATTAAAATCAGATACAAAAAAAGGCATTGAATTATTAAAGAAAATGGGAATTTCAAAACTTGTTATGTTAACAGGGGATCATAAGAATATAGCAGAGAATATTGGTAAAGAAGTTGGAATTGATGAGGTATACTCTGAACTACTACCACATGAGAAAGTTGAGAAGTTAGAATTAATTATTGATAATCATAAGAGCAGTGGAAAAATTATGTTTGTTGGGGATGGAATTAATGATGCTCCTGTACTAGCGAGGGCTGATATAGGTGTAGCCATGGGTGGATTAGGTTCTGATGCTGCAATTGAATCTGCAGATGTTGTCTTAATGACAGATGAGATAAGTAAGATTTCTATGGCTATTAGAATTTCAAAGTACACTAATAAGATTGTATGGCAAAATATTATACTTGCACTTGGAGTAAAAGGAATTATTCTTATTCTTGGTGCATTGGGAATTGTTAATATGTGGGGAGCAGTTTTTGGAGATGTAGGAGTTGCAACTATAGCAATACTAAACTCTATGAGGGTATTAAAAGCAAAATAGAATTTTATAAAAAATATTAAACCCAACACATTAAAAATATACTGGGTTTATGAACAATCTAAGAGCATGTAGTTTACATGCTCTTAAATCATATTATAGAGTTTTTAATCATCATCATATTCATCATCATCAAAGCTAAAATCTAATTTTTTATTTTTATCTTCTTTTTCTCTATCTATATAACATAAAACATTTAATCTGGCTTCTCCTATAATTTCTACATCTAAAGTATATTCAATTTGAATTGATATTGTAGGAATACCGGACTTATTAATAATCATAGAGCCTAGAGATGTTGGTTGTTTAGAGATTCTTGATAAAACCTTTTTGCTATAGTACTCTTCACCTTCTAAAACGGGTATAGATATTATTTCTGAGAATTTTTCATAGCTTTTAACAACATTTGTGTTGTCATTTTCTTCATACCATACGTGAACTTCAAATTCTCCTCTTACGTTAATTTTAATATAATTTTTTGAGATTTCTTCAATTTTACTTTCTTCTATCTTGGCGTTCCTTATAGCACATCCTAAGATCTGAGTAGGTATCCCAATATCATCGATATCTAAATATATACTGTTTTTACATGTTTGTGATTTCCTACCACAAACTGTATTAGTGATAATAGTACTTATCTTTCTGTTATTTTTGTACTTATTATCCATAATAACCCTCCTCTCTTATACTTATATATAATATTCCTACAAAAATAGAAATGTGATAGTATAAGCATTATTTTTTTTGTATCAAAGAAAATACAATAAATCATATATTGGTATTAGGGTTGGGGCTTTAATTTAAGGGGGTGATAAATATGAGAAAAAAAGCATTAGTAACAGGGTGTGCTGGATTTATTGGATCTCACTTATGTGAAAAACTTATTAAGGAAGGATTCCATGTTATAGGTATAGATTGTTTTACTGATTATTATTCTAAGTCAATAAAGAAGTCAAATTTATCTTTATTAATATCAAATCCTAATTTTATTTTTATAGAGGGAGATTTAATTAAAATTTCATTAAAAGAATATTTAAAAGATGTAGAGTTTATTTTTCACCAGGCAGGACAGCCTGGGGTTCGGGGAAGTTGGGGAAAAGAATTTGATGTTTATATAGATAATAATATTTTTGCAACACAGATTCTTTTAGAAGAAGCTAAAGATTATAATATTAAAAAGTTTGTTTATGCTTCATCATCTTCTGTTTATGGTAATACAAATATACTTCCTATGAAAGAATCGCAATTACCTGAACCTTTTTCACCTTATGGAGTTACAAAATTAGCAGCAGAACAATTATGTCATCTTTATTATGAAAATTATGGTTTACCAGTTATATCTCTTAGATATTTTACTGTATTTGGTCCAAGACAAAGACCTGAAATGGCTATTAGTTCATTTATAAGATCAATGTTTAATGATAAAGAATTAGTTGTATATGGAGATGGAAATCAAGTTAGAGATTTTACTTATATAGATGATATAGTAAGTGCTAATTTATTAGCTGCTTACTCAGATATTAAAGGAGAAGTATTTAATGTAGCTAGTCAAAATCCTGTAAAACTAATAGATGTAATATATATGTTAGAAAAAATAATAGGAAAAAAAGCTATAATAAACTTTAAGGAAAGTCAAAAAGGAGATGTAAAAGATACTTATGGTGATATAAGTAAAATAAAAAAAATGTTAGGATATAATCCTTATTTTGATATTGAAAAAGGATTAGCAAATCATGTTAAGTATATGGAAAAGCTGAAAATATGAATTTTAATATATTAACAATCACACTTATAAAGCAAATGAATATAATATAATGACAAGAGAGAAATACAAATAAAATTAATATTAATTTTAAAATCGCTTTTAAGGGGGAATTTGATAATGAAATATCAAGAAAAATATGTTGGTTCTAAGGAAGAATTATTTACATTTTTAAAAGAAAATTATTCTAAATTAATGAAGGATTTACTTGAAATAGAAGGCAAAAAGGTAAAAATACCTGAAGATAAGGAATTAGAGTATAAAATAAAATATGAAAATGATGAATTCGAAGGGTCATATGCTGTTAAAATAACTTGGGTAAATAAAGAAGAATTTGAAGAAGATGATGAATTCTAGCAATAAAATTAGTATGGGGGAGTAATCCCCCTATTGTTATATTTAAGGAGGAAATGAAATGGAAGATATAAAAGGTGTTTTAGATAAATATGATATAGAGGTTATCAACATTAAACTAGAGTCTTATAAAGGAAAGAAGGGAGTTTGGTGGGTTAAAACTCCATATGATTACAAAATATTAAAAAAGCAATCTTTTTCAGATAAAACTTTAGAATTTATAATTGATGCAGTAGAGCATCTTACTAGGAATGGGGTTTATATACCTGAGATAATAAAAACTAAAGATGGAAATAAATATGCTTTAATAGATGGAACATGCTATGTATTGAGCCAGGCTATTCAAGGCAAAACACTTAATTACTCAACTTCAGAAAATATAAAAAGAATAGTTCAGGAGTTAGCTAATTTTCATAAAGGCTCTAAAGGATTTAAACCATCTGAGAATTATAAAACTAGAACACATCTTGGGCTTTGGATAGATAAGTACAAAGATGAAATGAATAAAATTAAAAAGTACTATGATATGGAAGTTTCAAATAGTTATCATTCTGAATTTGGAAGGATTATATTAAATGAATTCCCTCATTTTTATAATAGAATTGAAACAGCAGTGAATGGATTTGATGAACCCCATTATCATAAATGGGTTAATGAAGTTAAAAATACTGGAGGATTATGTCATCAAGACTTTACAGCTGGAAATCTTGTACTAGCAGATTCAGGTAATTTATATGTATTAGATACAGACTCTCTTACTGTTGACATACCTTTAAGAGATATAAGAAAAATATTAAATAAAATAATGAAAAGAAAAAATGGTGGATGGGATTATGAATTAACTAAAGATATTCTAAGATGGTATCAAATGAAGAATCCTCTTGAAGATTATCAATGGGAAGTATTAAAACCTACTTTAACATATCCTCATTTATTTTCAGGTATTATGAGAAAATACTATGAAAAAAGAGAAAAAACTTGGACTGAAGCTAAATATGTAAAAAGGTTAAAAGAAATGATAGATATTGAAAAATCAGTAGAGCCTATTATAAAAAATTTCAATGATATTATTCCTGTTTAACTATTAAGAGGGGGATCATAAAATGGAAAATTTAATCAATTTAGCAAAGAGTGTACTGTCAAACTATAATATTAATCCTGATAATATAAAAATAATTCAAAATAGTGGATTGAAAACTCTTTGGAAGTTTAATTGTAAGGACAAAACTATGTGTTTGAAGAGATTAAGACATAGCAAAGAAAAAGCATTATTTTCAGTAAATGCACAAATTAATGTTTACAATAATGGAGGACATGTTCCAAAAGTTTATTTAAATTCTAATAACAATCCTATTACAGAATATAATGAACAATTATTTGTTTTGTATGAATGGATAGATGGTAGAGATTTATATTTTAATAATCCTACAGACTTTAGATTGGCACTAGAAGGTTTAGCAAAATTTCATATAGCATCTAGAGGATATGTACCTCCTAAAGGAGCTAAAATTTCATCTAAACTTGGAAGATGGAATGAGCAGTATGAGTCTATGAAAAAAAGAATGCTTAAATGGAAAGAAGAAGCTAAAAACAATTTAAGTAATATTTCTCATAAAAGCTATTATGAAAATATAGATTCAATTATAAATATTGCAGATATGGCATTAAATGGTTTAGAAAAATCAGCATATAAAGACTTAACAAATATAGAATTGAGTAAATCAACTTTATGTCATCAAGATTTTGGTGAAGGTAATGTTATTTTTTCTGGAACAGAGTCTTATGTTATAGATCTTGATGGAGCAACTTATGATTTAGTTATAAGAGATTTAAGAAAAATCATAGGAAAAAGAATGCAAAAACGTGGGAAGTGGCAAGAAGAAATTATAAATACCATATTAAATTGGTATGAAAAAAATAATAAATTATCATTAGAAGAAAAAGAAATATTAAAAATTGATTTATTATATCCTCACTGGTTTTTTGGAGAAGTAAAGAATTTATATAAGAAGAATAAATATTTAAGTCCTAATAAAATAGAAAGAATTGCAGAACTAGAGAAAAGTAAAGTTAGAATTTTAAAAAATTTGTTCTAGAGAGGAGAATGCTATGAAAATTGCTTTTGTTTGTACAGAAAAGCTTCCGGTTCCTCCAGTTCTAGGAGGAGCTATTCAAATATATATAGAAGGAGTATTACCTATTTTGTCAAAGCATCATGAAATAACTGTTTTTAGTTTGCAAAATAGCAATCTTCCTAATGTAGAGAAAAAAGGTAATGTAAAGTATATTAGAGTAAAAGGAAGAACTCGAACTGAATATGTTAATAATGTCAGGGATGAACTTACAGATGAATTTGATCTTGTTCATGTATTTAATAGACCTCGATGGGTACCTATATTAAGTAAATCTTTACCTAATACTGCTTTTAGCTTAAGTCTTCATAATGAAATGATGTTACCTAAAAAAATAGATTCTCAAATGGGGCAAGAGTGTGTAGATAGGGTAGAGTTTATTACTACTGTAAGCAAATTTATAGCTGATGGAGTAAAAAGTTTGTATCCAAGTGCTGAAAATAAATTAAAGCCAGTTTATTCAGCTACAGATGCAAATAAGATAAAACCATTTTGGAGTGAGGATGTTATACAGGATAGAATAAATATGAGAAAGCAATATGGACTTGAAAATTCGAAAGTTATTCTTTATGTAGGTAGATTATCTGTAAAGAAAGGTCCACATGTTTTAGTTGAGGCTATGAAAGAAGTAATGGATTCTCATCCAAATACTTCATTAGTGTTTGTAGGAAGTAAATGGTATGGCAATAATGCTACAGATGAGTATATAAAGAAATTACAAAATGAAGCGAAAGGATTAAAAAATCCAGTTGTTTTTACTGGTTTTTTAACTCCATATGAAATACCTAAATATTATAATATAGGAGATATATTTGTATGTACATCTCAATGGGAAGAACCTCTTGCAAGAGTACACTATGAAGCCATGGCAGCAGGTCTTCCTATTATAACTACTGACCGTGGTGGAAATGCTGAAGTTATAGAAGAAGGAGTTAATGGATTTGCAATTAAAGACTATGACAATCCTCAGGCTTTTGCAAAACATATTAAATATCTTTTAGATAATGAAGATGAAGCAATCAATATGGGGAAAATGGGAAGAAAGTTTGCAGTAGAAAAGCATAATTGGGAAATAATAGCAAATAGACTTTTAAAACTTTTTGAAAGCATAAAAGGCTGTTGATGTATCAACAGCCTTTTATATACCCTTTTCCAATTGAATAATAATTTATATTATTTTTTTCAACTTTTTTAATATCTAACACATTTCTACCATCTATAATAAATGGATTTTTCATTTTTTTCTTAACAACTTCTAAATCTATATTTGAGAATTCTTTCCAATCAGTACATATAATCATAGATGAAGAATCTAATAAGGTATCATATAAATTATCAAAGTACTGTATATCAGGGAATAATTTTTTTATTTCATTTGAAGCCATTGGATCATAAGCTTTAATAACAGCACCTTTTTTCAATAATTCTTCAATTATATATAGAGAAGGAGATTCTCTAATATCATCAGTTTCACTTTTAAATGTAAGTCCTAATATAGATATTATTTTTCCTTTTATATCCTTATATTCATCTAATAATACCTTAACAGGTAGTATTCTTTGATATTCATTTACTTTTATAGCACTCTTAACTATTTTAAAATCAGAACCGTATCTTTCACCAATTTTCACCAAACCTATAGTATCCTTTGGAAAACAAGATCCTCCAAATCCAATTCCTGGTTTTAGAAATTGAGGAGATATTCTTTTGTCTAGTCCTAAGGCATAAGAGATAGTATCAATATCTGCTCCAACTTTATTACATAAATTTGCTATTTCATTTATAAAAGAAATTTTTGTTGATAAAAATGCATTAGAAGCATACTTTATTAACTCTGCTGTTTCTGGTGTAGTAAATATAGTAACAATTTTAAAGGGCTCATATAATTTTTTTATAATATCTTTAGCTTTTTCACTATCATGTCCAATTACTATTCTATCTCCATGTAAAAAATCATATATTGCTTTTCCTTCTCTTAAAAATTCTGGATTAGAAACAACGTCAAAATTTTTAGGATTTACTCCATTTTCTATAAGAAGTTTTTTCACATATTTCTGAGATCCAACAGGTACTGTACTTTTATTAACTATAACCTTATATTCATTAATAAAACTAGAGATTTCATTAATTACATTTGTAATTTGACTCATATCTACATTTCCATCTTTTGTAGATGGAGTTCCTACTGCAATAAAAATAACATCTGATTTATTTACACCTTCTTTTAAATTATCTGTAAATAAAATACTTTTAGAATTTAAGCTTTTATTTAGTAATTCATTGAGGCCTTCTTCAAATATTGTTGGTATACCTTTATTTAATTTTTTAATTTTTTCAATATTTTTTTCTACACAAATTACTTTATTGCCCATTTTTGAGAAGACAACAGAAGTAATTAACCCTACATATCCACCACCTATAACACAAATATTCATTAAATTCACCTTCTTAGCTGTCAAATTCATTGTTAGTCTATAAGTAGTGTAACACTACTATATAAACATTATATGGAAAATATAATTTAGGGTGATAAATTAGACGTTTTATAGACGGCAAATTTATATAATTTAAAAAAGTGAATTTTTAGATTATTGTGGCAAATATATTTTTAGAGGGGGAGTTTTTTATGATATCTAATATTGATATTTCAAATGCTATGACAATAAAGCTTGATAATGAATTACCAAAAATGCCTAAATTTATTGAAGGAATAAGAAGGGCACCTAAAAGAGAATTTACTTTAAATAAGTTTGAAACTGAACTTGCATTAAAAAATGCACTTAGATATATACCGGAAGAATTTCATGAAAAATTAGCACCTGAGTTTTTAGATGAGCTTTTAACTAGAGGAAGAATTTATGGATATAGATTTAGACCAGAAGGAAATATAAAAGGAAAATCAATAGATGAATATAAAGGAAAGTGCATAGAAGGAAAAGCTTTCCAAGTTATGATAGATAATAATTTAGATTTTGATATAGCACTTTATCCTTATGAGCTTGTTACTTATGGAGAAACTGGACAAGTTTGTCAAAATTGGATGCAATATAGACTTATAAAAAAATACCTTGAAGAATTAACAGTAGATCAAACATTAGTTATTCAATCTGGACATCCTGTTGGTCTTTTTAAATCTCATCCAAATGCTCCAAGGGTTATAATAACTAATGCTTTAATGATTGGTATGTTTGATAATCAGGAAAACTTTAATAGAGCCATGGCTCTTGGGGTTGCAAATTATGGACAAATGACTGCTGGAGGATGGATGTACATAGGGCCACAAGGAATAGTACATGGTACATACTCTACAATACTTAATGCAGGAAGATTAATGCTTGGAGTACCTCAAGATGGAGATTTAAGAGGAAAATTATTTGTAACATCAGGTCTTGGAGGAATGAGTGGAGCACAAGGAAAGGCTGTTGAAATATCAAATGGAGTTGGAATAATAGCAGAGGTTGATTACTCTAGAATCCAAACTAGATATAATCAAGGCTGGGTAAGTAAAATTACTAATTCTTGTGAAGAAGCTTTTAAAATTGCTAAAGATTATATGGAAAAAGAAGAACCTTGTGCAATAGCTTATCATGGAAATATAGTAGATTTACTTGAATATGCAGTTAATAATGATATAAAAATAGATTTATTATCAGATCAAACTTCTTGCCATGCTGTTTATGATGGAGGATATTGTCCTCAAGGGCTTACATTTGAAGAAAGAACGAATCTTTTAGGAAAAGATAAGTCTAAATTTAAGGAACTTGTTGATAATACATTAAGACATCACTTTGAATTAATAAAAGAGCTTACTAAAAAAGGAACATATTTCTTTGATTATGGAAATAGCTTTATGAAGGCAGTGTATGATGCAGGAGTTAAGGAAATTGCCAAAAATGGTGTAGATGAAAGAGATGGATTTATATTCCCGTCTTATGTAGAGGATATATTAGGACCTCAATTATTTGATTTTGGATATGGACCATTTAGATGGGTATGCTTAAGTGGTAGTGAAGAAGATTTATTAAAAACAGATAAAGCAGCTATGGATTGTATAGATCCAGATAGAAGATACCAAGATAGAGACAATTATATTTGGATAAGAGATGCTCATAAAAACAAATTAGTAGTTGGAACTAAGGCAAGAATACTTTATCAAGATGCAATGGGAAGAACAAGAATAGCTCTTAAGTTTAATGAAATGGTAAGAAAAGGGGAAATAGGCCCTGTAATGCTAGGAAGAGATCATCATGATGTTTCAGGAACAGATTCTCCATTTAGAGAAACTTCTAATATAAAAGATGGAAGTAATATAATGGCAGATATGGCAACTCACTGTTTTGCAGGAAATGCAGCTAGAGGTATGAGCCTTATAGCACTTCACAATGGTGGAGGAGTTGGTATTGGTAAAGCTATAAATGGTGGATTTGGAATGGTTCTTGATGGAAGTCAAAGGGTTGATGATATATTAAGATTAGCTATGCCATGGGATGTTATGGGAGGAGTTGCAAGACGTGCTTGGGCTAGAAATCAAAACTCTATAACTACAAGTATTGAATATAATGAAATGAATAAAGGAACAGATCATATAACTCTTCCTTATATAGCAAGTAATGAGTTAGTGAAAAGTATTGTTGAAAAAGCTTTTGAAAAATAAATTTTAATTAGGAGGGTGTGAAGATGGCTAAGATAGTACAATGTGTTCCAAATTTTAGTGAAGGTAGAGATTTAGAAAAAATAGAAAAAATAGTTGAGCCACTTAGAGGAAAAGAAGGTGTTAAGCTTTTAAATTATGAAGCAGATAAAGATTATAATAGAGTTGTTGTAACTGTAATTGGAGAGCCTGAAGCTGTAAAAAATGCTATTATTGAATCAATAGGAGTAGCGACTGCTGTTATTGATATGACAAAACATGAAGGACAGCATTCTAGAATGGGAGCTACAGATGTAGTACCTTTTATTCCTATTAAGGGAATGAGTATGGATGAAGCTGTACAGCTTTCAAAGGAAACTGCAAAGGAAGTTTGGAAAAGATATAATATACCAGTATTTTTATATGAAAAAGCAGCAACAAAACCTGAAAGAGAAAATTTAGCCACAGTTAGAAAGGGACAATTTGAGGGAATGCCTGAAAAACTTAAAGATCCTAATTGGAATCCCGATTTTGGAAATAATAACATACATCCTACAGCTGGAGTTACAGCTATTGGAGCAAGAATGCCTCTTATTGCTTATAACATAAATTTAGATACAAGTAATATAGAAATAGCTAAAAAAATTGCAAAATGCATAAGACATTCAAGTGGAGGATTAAGATTTGTAAAAGCAGGACCTGTTGAGATACCAGAAAGAGGAATAGTTCAAGTCACAATGAATTTAACTGATTATACTAAGACTGCAATGTATAGAGCTTTTGAAATGGTAAAAATGGAAGCAAGAAGATATGGTGTAAATGTTCTTGGAAGTGAAATAGTTGGACTCGTTCCTATGGAAGCTTTGGCTGATACAGCAGCTTATTATTTAGGACTAGAAAACTTTGGTATGGATAAAATCTTAGAATCAGGACTTATGGAGTAGGTGATTGAATTGAGGGCAGATTTAATTATAAAAAACATAGGAAACTTAGTCACAATGAGAGGTTCAAATGGACCTAGAGTAAAAGAGGAAATGAATAATATTGAAATACTTAAAAATGCTTATGTTGCTGTAAAAGATGGAAAGATATTAGACGTAGGACAAGGATATATAGTAGATGAATTAATAGGAGAAAATACACAAATTCATGATGCAAAGGGTCTTACAGTAACACCGGGACTTGTTGATCCTCATACTCATTTAGTTCATGGAGGATCTCGTGAAAATGAATTTGCTTTAAAAATAAGTGGAGTTCCATATATTGAAATATTAAAAAGAGGTGGAGGAATATTAAGTACAGTAAAATCAACTAAAGAAGCTTCTTTTGATGAATTATATAATAAAGCTAAAAAAAGTCTTGATATTATGCTTGAATATGGAGTAACAACTCTTGAAGCAAAAAGTGGATATGGACTTGAACTTGATATAGAAGTAAAACAACTTGAAGTTGCTAAAAAATTGAATGAAACTCATCCAGTAGATATAGTATCTACGTTTTTAGGAGCTCATGCTATACCTACTGAATATAAGGAAAATCCTGATGAGTTTGTTAATTTAGTAATAGAAATGCTTCCGAAGGTTAAAGATTTAGCAGAGTTTGTTGATGTATTTTGTGAAGAGGGAGTTTTTTCAGTAGATCAAACTAGAAGAATACTTCAAAGAGCAAAAGAGCTTGGATATAAGTTAAAGCTTCATGCAGATGAAATAGTTCCAATAGGTGGAGCTGAGCTTTCAGCAGAACTTAAAGCTACATCTGCAGATCATTTAATGGCAGCAAGTGAAGAAGGAATGAAATTAATGGCTCAAAATAAAGTTATAGCTAACATTCTTCCTGGAACATCATTTAATTTAATGAAAAATTATGCTAATGCTAGAAAAATGATAGAACTTGGAGTTGCAGTATCTTTATCTACAGATTATAATCCAGGAAGTTGTCCTACTGAAAATATACAACTTATAATGCAGTTAGGTTCCTTAGGTCTTAAAATGACTCCAAGTGAAGTATTAACAGCTGTAACTATAAATGCTGCATATGCTATTGATAAAGCTCATGAGATAGGTTCTATTGAAGTTGGTAAAAAAGCTGACTTAGTAGTATTTGATTCTCCAAATATTGAATATATAATGTATCACTTTGGTATAAATCATGTACATAAAGTTTACAAGGAAGGAAAACTAGTTGTAGAAGATAGAAGAGTAGTATACTAAGGGGGATTTTTTATGAAGCTTATAGATATGAAAGTAGTAGATTTTAGTAATGAAGTAGATTCATCTTCACCTGCACCAGGAGGAGGATCAGTATCAGCTCTTGCAGCTAATATAGGAATAAGTCTTGGAAGAATGATGGGAAATTTAAGTTTTGGTAAGAAAAAATATGAAAGTTTAGATGAAAATATAAAAGAAGAATTTAAAAATAGATTTGAAAAATTAGGTGAAATAAGAAATTCTCTTTTAGAACTTGTAGATAAAGATACAGAGTCTTTTAATGAAGTTATGAAGGCATTTAAGCTTCCTAAAGAAACAGAAGAACAAAAGAAAATTAGAAAAGAAGAAATACAAAAGGCAACTATAGGATCTATAGATGTACCATTTGAAACTGCAAAACTTTCCTTAGAAGGTTTAAGACTTATGGAGTATTTTATAGATTATGGAAATCAAAATGCCATAACAGACTTAGGAGTAGGAAATCTTTTACTCTATGGTGGTCTTGAAGGAGCAATACTTAATGTAAAGGTAAATTTGTGTGGATTAGATGATAAAGGATTTGTAGAAAATAAAAGCAGAGAATGTGAAGAAATGCTAAGTGAAGGAAAAGATATAAAAGATAAAGTTCTTATTAAAATACATGAAAAAATAAGTTAAGTAATTTAAGTCCCAATTAAATTAATTGGGACTTAAATTATGGATATTTTTATTTTTTTAATTCTTTCATTATTTTATCAAGCTTTTGTTGTTGTTTTTTATTTAATAAAGGTTTTAGTTTTTGTAGTATTTTATCTTTGTTATCTATTTTTTTAGATACTTTTTTTAGTTCATCCATTAATTCTTCTTCAGTTTTTCCTTCGTACTCATTTTTAATTTTTTCTTTCATTTTATTTATTTTTTCCTTATCAACATTAGCATTTTTTAATTTTTCTTTGTCTATTTTCATATTGATTACCCCCTTTATATCTAATATATGCATTAAATATATAAAAGAGTAACAAAATTTATATAACACACATAATATATAGAATAAACGGTATTATTATATTGGGGGGGAATTATGTGAATAATAAGATGTTAATAGCATTAGCTATACTTGCTTTACAAGGGGATAAAATTTTTGATTCAGAAAATAACATTTTTGAAAACTTTAGGATAACAGATTTTGATGATAGAAAATTAGAAAAAGGGATAGAGATACTAAGCAGAAGTAAAAAATATATGAAAAAGGATGAAAAAATTATTATAAATAAGGCGGAAAGTATGTTAGACTTAATAAGAGGTATAACAAAGCTAAATAGGATAAATGATTTAAGAGATTTTGATGAAAGTGATTTCTTCAGAAGTATGGATGTTAAAGATAAAAGAAATATGATGGTTAAGGAAATAATAGATGTATTTCCTGAAGATAAGAAAAATAAGATTAATAAGATATTAGACATGAAAAATAAAATGTTTTTATTAAAAGACCTTGTGACTTCAGGTGCTTTAGAACAATTAGGTAGTATAAATGACTTAGAGGATGCGTTAAGTTCTGATGATGAAGAAAGTTAAAAGTAAATTATGTAGAATAAATAGGAAAATAAGTAAAAAAATTTTCAGAAATGGAAGTTAAAAATACTTTTAAAAACTTAGAAAGTGGTATATAATAATAACAAGAAAAACATCTGAAATGTAGGAAGAGAGGGGACGTTAGAATCAAATGACGGGACACCCACCTGGGTGAAGCTCGGGTATGAATTTAAAAGGCAAACGGCATTATGGATTAAACTTAAAATTAAATCTGAGGTGTTCGTTATAACCTAATAAATTCAACCTACAAATAGTATACGGGAGTTCAAGTTCATTTGTGGATAACAAGCCTTTGATAAATTAAAAGGACGTTAGAATCAAATGACGGGACACCCACCTGGGTGAAGCTCGGGTATGAATTTAAAAGGCAAACGGCGCCATGGATTAAAGAGGCTCGATTTTGGGCCTCTTTCTTGGTTGTAAGAAAGATAAAAAGATGGAAGGTTACTTCCATCTTTTTTTTGCTTTAATTAAAGTTATAGAATGTAATATAAAAATTATTATACTTGAAGCTATGAATCCATAAATAAATCCATATATATTTATATTATTTATAGGAATTAGAAAATATATACATAAAAGTTGTACTAAAAGTCCAATTATATTATTAATAGTAGCTCTGTATTCCTTTTCAATAGAATGAAGTATACCTGATAAAGTATGATTTAATACCATAAAAAAGCAACTTACTGAAATCAATTTTAGATATTTACCTGCTAAATTACTTTTATATACAAAGTAACATATTTCTTCTCCAAAAAACATATAAATTAAACTTGCTGAAAAACCTATAGAAGCACTTAAAAATATAGAAAAAAAGATTTTTTTATTTATTAATTTATAATTTTTTTTAGGAATTTCCTGAGAAATGCTTGGAATTAAATTTACAACTAAAGCTGATGTTACAGTAAAAGGTAAAAATAAAAAAGGAAAAACCATTCCTGTAATAGTACCATATATGTTCATTGCATTTGTATACTTAAGTCCACTTAAAACTAATCTGCTTGGAATTAGAATAGAGCTTATAGATTGAATAATTACTGTAAAAACCCTATTAAAAGTTATAGGAAATGCTATTTTTGAGATTTTACTTATTCCTATAAAGAAATCTCTTAATCCTATTACATAATTGTTTTTTAAATTAGGCTCTTTAGTCAAATTAATAGTAACGAATAATATATTTATAATTTCACCAACTGATAATCCTATTAGAGGAATCAAAGAATATAAACTGGCATTTTTTATGTATGAAAATATGAAAACCACAAATAATATTCTACTAATTTGTTCTAGTATTTGACCTACGGCAGGGACTTCTACCTTTTTTAATCCGTAATAATAGCTCCTTAATATATTTGATATAGTAATTAATGATATAGCAGGAGTAATGGATAATATAAATATTTGATAATTTGGTGAATGCAAAAGTTTTAAACTTATAAATTTAGAATTTAAGGATACAAATACTGATATAAATATAGAAATAAAAAAAGATAGATATAAAGTGGATATAAAAAGTACATTTATATTATGTTTGTTATTTAAGCTTTTTTCTTTTGAGATCAAGCTGTTTAAAGCTACAGGAATTCCTGTAGTTGTAATAGATACACAAAGCATTAAAAAGTGAAAAATTATATGAAATATTCCAAGACCGCCTGCTCCTATTTTTCTTGATAAAAATATTTTATATAAAAATCCTATTATTCTGACTATAAAGTTAGAAATAAAAAGTAAAGTAGTTGAATATACAAGATTTGGAATTTTCAACATATCACCTCCTCTTCAAATATATTATTTATATTAGAGTTTTATAACTAAATAAGTTTATGAAATATTTGATGTTGAAAATTTTTAAAATATAGTTTAAAATAAGGAAACCTGAAACGTAGAAAGGAGCTGGTTTTCGTGAAGATTTTAATAAAAAATATTGATATAATTCGTTGTAAAGAAGAAGTTAAAGTAGAAAAAAATGTTTTTGTTGGTATTGAAAATGATAAAATAAAATTTATATCAAAAAATTTTCTAAGTGATTTTAAAGCTGATTATGAAATCGATGGAAAAAATAAATTATTAATGCCCGGATTTATAAATTCACATACTCATTTACCGATGAGCCTTCTTAGAAGTGTGGGATCGGATACATCTTTAATGGATTGGCTTTATAATCATATATTTCCTAAAGAAAGAACACTTACTAAGAATCATATATATTTAGGTTCACTTTTAACACTTGCTGAAATGATAAAGTGCGGAACTACTGGAATAAACGATATGTATTTTATGGCAGGAGAAGTTGCAAAAGCTGCTTATGATTCTGGAATAAGAGCAAGTATTGGTGTAAATATAGTTGGAGATGAATTTAAAGATAATATGAAATTAGAAATCAAAGATATATATGAAAGATATAATAATATAGATAATGGAAGAATTAATATTAATTTAGCACCTCATGCTATGTATACCTGTTCTAAAGAACTTTTAAAAGGTGTACTTTCATATGCCAAGAAATTAAATGTAAGTATACACACTCATATAGCAGAGACACAAGATGAGTATAATTATAGTATGGAAAAATTCGGAGTAAGTCCTGTGAAATACTTTGATGATTTAGGATATTTTGATTTAAAAGTTATGGCAGCCCATTGTGTTCATTTAAATGATGAAGATATAGATATAATGGTTAGAAAAAAGGTGATTTGTTCTCATAATCCAACATCAAATTTAAAACTTGCAAGTGGAATATCACCTATTCCTAAACTTTTGAAAAAAGGAGCAATAGTGACAATAGGAACAGATGGTTGTGCAAGTAATAATAATGTAAATATAATAGAAGAAATGCATATAGCATCTTTAATTCATAAAGGGTACAATTTAGATCCAACTTTAGTCAAATCATCACAAGTTCTAAAAATGGCAACAACAAGTGGCAAGTATATATTTGGAATAAATAATATGGGAGATATAAAGGAAGGGTATAAAGCAGATCTTACAATAATAGACTTAAACAAACCTCATCTTTATCCAAATAATGATACTATATCAAATATAGTTTATTCAGCTCAAGGTAGTGATGTAGATACTGTAATAGTAGATGGAAAAATACTTATGGAAAAGAGAGAACTTAAAACTATAGATTTAGAAAAGGTTTATTATGAAATAGAGAAAATAAGCTAGTAAAATACTAGCTTATTTTTATGGTTGAGAATGTATACAATAATACTTGCATAGTAAAGAGAAAAAAATAGAAAAAGCAGATATATATGAATGATAAAAAAAAATATATGCAATTGACAAACAAATGAAAAATTGATATAATAATATTGCAAAGATATATAAGGGAGGGGTATTGATGAGAAAATTAATTAATGATAGAATAAATGTTAGTGATAAAGTAAATATTAATGATATAGATAAATTTGAAGTGAATTATAAAAAGTGCAAAGTGATAACTTGCATACACTGTGTTGCAGATAGATGTAATAATGAGATTTGTGAAATGTATGAAAGGTCATTTATTCAAGAAGGATAATAAAATATAAAAGGGATTAGCTCTTTTATAAGGGCTGATTTTTATTTACCTAAAAAGGGCATCCTACTTTAAAAGTAAGATACCCTTTTTTTAATCTATGCAATTACAGTCACAATCAAAGTCTAAATCACAATCAGATTTAAACTGATTAACTATTTCTTTAGGAAATAATTTAGGGAAATCATAACAATCACATATTATTTGGTTTTCTGTCTTAGGTTGGCATAATCCTGTTGTTAGAACGCAAATTTGAACAGGAACTTTTACTTTCTTTTCACAAATAAAACAGAATGTAAGAACTCCATCTAATATTAAGTTACATGAATTATTAACAATCAACTTACATGGTGTAAACTTACATGATGCATTACAAAGCTCAGATAAAAATGGTTTTGCAGCTGAATCCAATGAAGGTATAAATAAATTTACTGCTACAGGAAAAGTAATTGAACCTTTTATTTTGGCTCTTGCTTTAAAATGGCTATCTGAATTTAATACTTTTCCTTTAAGAGTTACTTTAACTTCAAAGTTAACTTTTATTTTTTGAGTTATATTAGCTTCAGTCCCTTTTTTATTACAATCTTTATTATCTAAATCTAAATCTGATATATCAATATCAATTATACCTCCTGGCTGTTTTATAGGAGTACTTGATAGTGTTTCTCCATTTATGATAGTTGTGACTTTTGTAATTTTGAATTTTTCTATTTTACATTTTTCTTTTTCAATTTTCAAACAATCTCCAGGTTTAAGACATTTATCTACTATTATGTCAAATTTTTGATCACATACTTCAAAGTCTTTTTGAGTTTTAAAAATTGTGGAATCAAATACTTTGTTAACAGCTATACATTCTGTTTTTATTTTATCTATACAGTCTGATGTATTACAATCACACTTTTTATTATATGACATATTCACATTACCTCCATTTGAAATATAGTAAGCATCTATTTTAATATATGAAAGCTAAATTTATATTGTTACGAATTAGCTTATTCATTAAAGCATATATTTTAGTAAAAATATATTTTAAAGAGGTTACTGTTATGAACAAAAACAATCAAAAGGATTGGACTGTTTTAATTTATATAAATGGAAACAATGATATTGAACCTGAAATACGAAAAGCTATGTTAGATATAAAAAATATTGTTATAAATGATAATATAAATGTATTAGTTCAAATTGGAAGAGAAGAATGGGAATTGGTTAAAATTATAAGACCTATGGATTCTTTACCTGAGTCAGATGATAAATGGGTGGGGGTAAGGAGGTATTATTTTTCAAAAGAAAATAATACCTTGCTTAAAGATTTAGGAAAAATAAGTATGGCTGATCCTATGTGCTTATATGATTTTATAAAATGGGGTATTAAAAATTACCCTTCTAAAAATTATATGTTAATACTTGGAGGCCATGGCTGTGTATTAAAGGGTGCATTAGCAGATTATAGCCAAGACAATCCTTATATGATGGGTATTCCAGAAATGAATATTGCAATTGATAAAGCATGTAAAAAAATAAATAGTAATATAGATATTTTAGTTATAGACATGTGCTACTTCAACTTACTTGAAATAATATATGAATTTGGAAAAGATAAAGAGCATTCTGTAAAAAATATATTAACATATATAGGTGAAGGACCTATTCAAGGACTTCCTTATGATAAAATGATAAATTTATTAGAAGGAAATAATACAGATTATATAATAAAAAAAATTATTAATAATCTAAATTACAATTTAGCAGCTTTTGAAGTTAATAATACTAAATTTAAAGAAATAAAGAGTCTGTTTAATGATTTAGGTGATTGTTATTTAAATAACAAAAAAGAAGAGTTAAAGCCTTATGAGATAATTTCTTATTTAGATATTAAACAACCATGGCATAGTATCGTAAAAGATATTCAAGCTGAAATGAACTCTATTATTATTCACTCTAAACGAATAAATAATAATCTAGGAAGAATAAATCTTATGACTCAAGTTCCATCTGATTTTAATCAGCTATATGCTTATTATAAATTAAGCTTTAATCAAAATAATAAATGGTCGTATCTAGTAAGTAATAAAAAAGCTATCGATAGTATAAAATTAGAATTAATCCCTATAAAGATATCTCATAAAGCTATATGTGAACTTATTTCAATAATGAATCCATCGTTAAATGTAGATGATAAAGAAATTATATTAAATAATCTATTTAAATACAAAAATTGGAAACTAAAGTAAAAAAAATAGTGCGAAGTTAAATGCACTATTTTTTATCACTTCTAAAAATAGGAGTTATTTCTTCTTCAGAAAAAGGAGTTCCTCTAGGTGGTCGTTGTTTTAACGGTTTTTGATTACATCCAGGGGTGCATATTTCATCTTCACCAAACATACATTTAGGTAGATTGGGATCAGATGGATTTTTAATGTCACCATCTTTAATAGCAACAATACCTGGTATCTTTTCAAAACATCCATCTAGTATAAATGAAAATGTTATTTTGTTAAGGTTATTAGGGTCGATAGTACCATTGTTTTTATCCCAATGTATGGTAGCTGGTAAATTATTAAGACAATTTCCTTGTCCTGAGTCGTTAACTTTCCCTCCGCCTCTATCAATAAAATTAGATTCAGTAAAAGTTTCACATATTTCTACAGAAAAGTTACTAAGAGCATCTAACCTATCATAAGTTATATCTGTAACTATATATTCCCATAATTGCATATTATTATTACAAGAAACTTTTACTTTTATATTATAATTTAACACTTTATTGTTAGACTGTTTTATACCTAATATTGTAGTTTCTGTAAGGCATGTAGCCATTATATACCTCCTTTCAAATTGAGATATAATTGTAGAACTCATTATTAATACGGTTATTTTTTATTTAACAGTAAGTGTTCCTGGAGCTTGTTGACATAGTTGAACTAATAATTGTACTATTTGATCAAGTTTCATTTCTAATTTAATATTTTTAATTGCCTGTTTAATTTTAATAGTTTCACCGTCATTATCACCGACAATACTTAACGTGTCCTCTCCACTGATAGACTCTAGTTGACATTTTGGTGTTAAACCCTCCTCTATACATTTTCTATCAATTTTACACTTTTTAAAAGTAAATGTAAAATCTTGGCATATGCGTGATACAGGAAATTCAACTATTTTTGGAGCTCCACCAGATACTTTTTTAATAGCAATGCTTTCACATATTAAAAATCCTAAAAATGTAACTTCGAATTTTCCAGTTTTTTCAATAAATTTCGTTCTACATCCTGTAGATATAATAGAAACCTTAGTGTTTTCTTTATCAATTTCAACCGCTTGACTAGGGAATGGATTATCAATCGTATTAAAGAAAGTAAAAGGTCCTGGAATAGTAAAATCATCTTCACAAAGCACTCTATTTGTTTTTATTAATTCACAACCACAACAAAAGCCTAAGCATTTATTATCATCAGCCATAATTTAAAATCCTCCCTCTATATACTTTTATTTTCTCTTAAATACTCTCTATTTCTTACAATTTCATAAATTGATAGATATAATTTTTGGATATAACTTCAACATATTCAATTTTATGGATATAGAAATGTATAACCCCAGAAAATCAGTGTTTTTACCAAAATATTACTGGAATTAATCCACTAATTTCATGGCGACGTACCCTCCCATGTCTCACAGGATCAATGTCCCTAAATTCCTTCGTTCAGTCTATCCATGATGTGGTATCAGCTATGCTCCTTTGCGGGGTCAAATGCCCTAATGGTTAATATATCTGCTGAATTCCTAGC